>JAPHRB010000134.1 GCA_026197015.1 Gammaproteobacteria bacterium
GAAGAACTTTGCGCCATGCTTGATGACTGGAAAATTAATCAGGTTGATTATGATTTACCTAAACCCGTGTGGAATTTTTTAAAGCAAAACAAGTTTTTTGCGATGATTATACCTAAGTCTTATGGCGGATTAGAGTTCTCTGCTCTGGGGCACTCCAGTGTTGTTATGAAAATTGCAGGCCGCAGCATTACCGCAGCCGTTACGGTAATGGTGCCAAACTCTTTAGGCCCCGGTGAATTATTAATGCACTACGGCACTGAAAAACAGAAAGATTATTATCTACCTCGTTTATCAAGTGGTGAAGAAATACCCTGCTTTGGTTTGACCGGCCCGGAAAATGGAAGTGATGCGGGCGCCATGCCAGATACGGGCATTGTTTGTCGTGACACTTTTGATGGTAAGGAAAATGTATTAGGCATTCGCCTTAACTGGGAAAAACGTTACATCACACTTGGCCCGGTTGCTACGGTTTTAGGACTTGCATTTAAACTTTATGACCCGGACCACTTAATTGGTGAAGAGGTTGATATTGGCATTACTCTGGCTCTGATTAAAACCGATATTGAAGGCATCGATATTGGTAAACGTCATTTCACATCTAACCATATGTTTATGAATGGCCCGAATCGCGGTAAAGATGTTTTTATTCCAATGGACTGGGTAATTGGCGATCAGGAGTATGTGGGTAAAGGCTGGATGATGTTAATGAACTGCCTGTCAGAAGGCCGCGCTGTTTCATTACCTGCCTTGAGCACCGGCGCAGGTAAATACATTTCACGTTATACAGGTGCCTATTCACGCATTCGTAAACAGTTTAAAATTCCTATTGGTTATTTCGAAGGTGTTGAAGAAGCGCTGGCATCTATTGCCGGTAATACCTATATTATGAATGCCACCCGTGAATTAACTCTCACCGGTTTAGATCAGGGTGAAGTGCCTTCGGTTATTTCTGGCATTGTTAAATATCAAATGACAGAACGCATGCGTACTGTTGTAAACCATGCCATGGATATTCATGGTGGACATGGCATTTGCCTGGGCCCGAAGAACTTTTTAGGTCGTGCTTATCAGGGAATACCCATTAGCATAACGGTTGAAGGTGCAAATATTTTAACCCGCACCATGATTGTTTTTGGTCAGGGCGTTTTACGTTCACACCCCTTTCTTCTAAAAGAAGTTGAAGCGGTGAATCACCCGGACCATGACACCTCTATAAATTTATTCGATGATGCCCTGTTTGGTCACATTGGTTTTATTATTAGTAATTTCTTTCGCTCACTCTGGTTAGGCTTAAGCGGCGCACGTTTTGTTAGCGCACCGGGAAAAGGAAAGGTCAGGCGTTATTACCAGCAACTAACCCGCATGAGTTCCTGCTTTGCATTATTATCTGATGCCTGTGTATTAATATTAGGCGGCTCATTAAAACGTAAAGAAAAAATATCTGGCCGATTGGCAGATGCATTATCTAATATGTATTTAATAACCGCGGTGCTTAAACACTACGAAGATCAGGGCAGCAAAGAAAATGATTTACCTTTATTAGAATGGGCCTGTGAAGATTCGTTATATAACGTTCAGGAAGCCATGAAAGCAGTTATGCGTAACTTCCCTGTACCGTTTGTAGGTAAGATATTAAACCTGGTTATTTTCCCATTAACTAAACCATACGGCGGTGCGAGTGATAAACAGGGACATAAAATTGCCCGTTTATTATTAGAACCCTCATCAGCAAGAGACCGTTTAACTAAAGGCGTGTATATGACCGATGAGCCTGAAGATGCGGTGGGTCGATTAGAGCATGCATTAAAAGTCGTGCTTGAAGCTGAAGATGCAGAAAGAAAATTACGTGATGCAATACGCATCGGTTTAGTTACTTCACTAAATTATGAAAAAGCGGTAGCAGATGCCATGTCACAAAGTATTATTGATCAATCAGAAGCGGATAAAATATTAGCCGCACATAAAGCAATTCAAAATGCAATTAGCGTAGATGAATTTAGCCCTAAAGGATGGAAACCTCAATGAGCCCAAAACAAGCTAACGAAACACGTGATGTTTATATAGTAGATGGTAAACGCACCCCGTTTTTAAAAGCCAAAGGCAAACCCGGACCTTTTTTAGCGTCTGACCTTGCGGTTGCCGCAGCCCGCCCGTTGTTATTAAAAAACAGTTTTGATCTTGCTGAACTGGACGAAGTTATTGTGGGCTGCGTTATGCCTACCGCAGATGAAGCCAATATTGCACGGGTAATCGCATTACGTTTAGGCATTCCACATAGTGTACCCGCCTGGACAGTACAACGTAATTGCGCCTCAGGCATGCAGGCATTAGATTGTGCGTTTCAAAATATACAACATGGTAAAGCCGAGTTAATTTTAGCCGGCGGCACTGAAGCCATGAGCCGTGCACCTATATTACATAATGACTCGATGGTTAACTGGTTAAGTAAGTTTATGAGCGCCAGAACAGTGACCAGTAAATTATCTGCTTTCACAAAACTTCGCCCTGCACATTTAACACCCATTATTGCCCTGGTCAGAGGTTTAAGCGACCCTATTGTTGGTTTATCAATGGGGCAAACAACAGAAGAAATTGCCTATCGATTTGGCATTAACCGTGAACAGATGGATGCGTTTTCCGTAACCAGTCATCAAAGACTTGGCGCGGCAACTGATAACGGCTATTTAAATGAAATCGAAGCGGTTTATGACAATGCCGGTGCCTTTTTTGATTTTGATGATGGTATAAGACGTGATTCTTCGATACCAAACCTGGCCAAACTAAAACCTTATTTTGATAGAAAATACGGCATGGTTACACCAGGCAATAGCGCGCAGATTACAGATGGTGCTGCCATGTTATTACTGGCTTCTGAAGATGCGGTAAAAAAATATAACTTACCCATATTAGCTAAAATTACAGATTCAGAATGGGCCGGTTGTGACCCCAGCCAGATGGGACTCGGCCCAGCACATGCAATGGCGCCCATTATGAAACGTAATAAACTGGCTATATCTGATGTTGATAACTGGGAAATAAATGAAGCTTTTGCTGGACAGGTGTTAGGTGTGCTTGAAGCCTGGAAAGATACAGATTATTGCAAAAATGATCTGGGACTTGATAAAGCACTCGGTGAAATACCCCATGACAAATTAAATATAGATGGTGGTGGTGTTAGTTTAGGCCACCCGGTTGGTGCCAGTGGTGCACGTATTGTTTTACATTTAGCTAACACTTTAAAACGCAACAAAGGTAAACGCGGTATTGCCAGCCTTTGTATTGGTGGTGGGCAAGGTGGTGCAATGATGATTGAGGCACCATAACAACTCAGCTTACATATATTTGACTTCATGGCTGCGTTAAAAATGCACCTTTACGGCTCTATTAGCAAATCCGTAAACTCACATTTTGACCTTAAGTTAAAGTCAGATAGAAGTGACTTATAGAGTTATATTAAGAACTAGTTTTAAACGATCTTAAATACTAATTAACAAACTTCTTCGTCATTCCCGAATGTTTGTCTCTGGAATGATAGATAAAGAATTAAAGATAACAGGAAAAAAAATGTCATATAAAAACTGGACCGTAGAAAAAGACGATGAAGACATTTGCTGGTTACATCTGGATGTAGTTGACTCCAGCACAAATATATTACGCTCTGACGTACTTGATGAACTCGATGATGTTATTAACGATCTGGTTCAGTCTTTACCTGCGGGCATTGTTTTTGTTAGCGACAAAAGTAATGGTTTTATTGCCGGCGCTGACATTAAAGAATTTACTGAAATCACCACCACTGAAGCAGCCAGAGAAATGCTGCTGCGTGGACATTCAGTCATGAATAAAATAGAAAGCCTGCCCTGCACTACGGTGGCCATGATTGATGGTTTCTGTTTAGGCGGTGGTATGGAGCTCGCGCTGGCATGCACATATCGCATTATGTGTGATAACAAATCAACACGTGTTGGTTTACCTGAAGTAAAACTGGGCATACACCCGGGTTACGGTGGTAGCGTTAGAAGTATCCAAAAAGCTGGCCCAATGGCTGCCATGAACGCGATGTTAACTGGTCGTTTATTACAGGGCCGGGCAGCAAAGAAAATGGGTCTGGTTGATGACCTGGTACCAAAACGACAACTAAAAAGAGCTGCGCGTTACTTTGTTATAAACAGACCTGCAAAACGTCAACTCGCATTAAAAGATAAAATAATGAACCACCGCTTCGTGCGTCCGTTTATTGCCAATCAAATGCGTAAACAGGTTGCTAAAAAAGCAAGCAAGCAGCACTACCCTGCGCCATATCAATTAATCGATTTATGGCAAAGTCATATGGATAACCCGCGACGCATGCTTGAAAAAGAAATTGAATCAGTCGCCAGCCTGGTAACAAATGATACCGCCAGAAATTTAGTGCGTGTTTTCTTTTTGCAGGAAGAATTAAAAACCCAGGGCAATAAGAAAGACTTTAAAGCTTCACATATTCATGTCATCGGTGGTGGCGTTATGGGTGGAGATATAGCAGCCTGGTGTGCATTACGTGGTTTCAGGGTTACCGTACAGGACCAGAAACCTGAAGCACTTGCAGGTACTATGAAACGTTCAATGGATATGTTCAAAAAGAAATTCAAGAAAGACAAACGTTCTATACGCGAAGCCATGGATCGTTTAATACCCGATACAAGCGGCATAGGTGTAGATCAAGCGGATTTGATTATTGAAGCCATTTTTGAAGACAAAGATGTTAAACAAAGTTTATATAAAGACATTGAACCGCGAATGAAAGAAGACGCCATTCTCGCCACCAACACATCAAGCATACCTCTGGAAGAACTGGCTACCTGTTTAAGTAAGCCAGATCGCCTTGTGGGTATACACTTTTTTAACCCGGTAGCATTGATGCCATTGGTAGAGATTGTGCGCGGTGAAAATACCAGTGAAGAAACCATGAAAAAATCACTGGCATTTGGCAGACAAATTGACAAATTACCTTTACCGGTTAAAAGCTCTCCCGGTTTTCTTGTTAACAGAATACTTATGCCTTATTTAATGGAAGCAGTTGAAATGGTTGGTGAAGGCATAGCTCCTGAAATGATTGATAAAGCCGCACTGCAGTTTGGTATGCCTATGGGGCCTATTGAATTAGCGGATACGGTTGGTCTGGACGTATGTAAATCTGTTGCTGTCATTTTATCCGGCGGAGATACATTAGATCTACCCAAAAAGATGCAGGTAATGGTTGATAATGGAAAACTCGGTAAAAAAACCGGCGAAGGTTTTTACAAGTGGAGCAAGGGGCGCCCCATTAAAGATAAAAAAGCCACTTATGGAAATTTGCAGGAACTTCAGGACAGGATGATAATGCGCTTCTTAAATGAAGCAACCGCCTGCAAACGAGAACAGGTTGTTGAAGGTGACGGCCTGATTGATGCCGGCATTATATTCGGCACCGGTTTTGCCCCGTTTAGAGGAGGCCCGTTACATTATATTCAGGCACAGGGTGTGAGTGAAGTCAGCGCCCGATTAGCTCAGCTGAATGAAAGATACGGTGACAGATTTAAAGCTGATGAAGCGTGGAGCTCATTATAACTTTAAATTCAGTACGGGCATTTCTCAAAACCACGACTATGAAATAAATAAAATACTGTCAGTTTTTTATGCATTCCCACGCAGGAGCATGGGAACGAGAACAAAAGATTGAATACGTTCTGCACCTGAAAGCGTACGGAGTGTGGGTTAGTACATCTAAACCTATGCATTCCCACGCGGGAGCATGGGAACGAGAACATCTAAATGTTTTTCTCCGTGTCTCAGAGCCTCTGTGTCAAATTTTTTAGCTTCATACCAACAGGTAAGTTTAACTCGTTCCCACGCTCCTGCGTGGGAATGCATAGCTAACCAGGTAACACATACTCAACAACCCTCCACAATTCTGTCACCAGTAGTTCACACCATAAAAAAGTTGATTCCCCTGATAAAAATAAACAATACGTTGTTTACTACGACATGGGACGAGATAATACCTCAAAAATATCATAGAGAGACTATACTATCTAATACAATGACCGGGTAGACTGATGAAAAAGATTTTAGCGGTAGATGATACCGAAATCATGTTAGATATAATAAAACTTCAACTTGAAAACGAAGGTTATGAAGTTCATACAAATACCGACCCGCAGGTCGCTATGCAGAGAATCGCTAGTGAACGATTTGATTTGATTTTACTTGATATAATGATGCCAGATGTTAATGGCCTTGAAATATTGAAGTTCACTAAACAACAGGAGATAAACCGCTTTACCCCTGTTGTTATGCTCACTGCAAATGAAGATATGAATAGCGTCAGAGATTGCCTTACAAATGGTGCACTGGAGTATATAACTAAACCGTTTAATATTGTCTCTGTAAAAAAACGTGTGGCTCAAATTTTCAATCAGGATAAATAAAACGTTTCCATCAAAACAATTTGATTATTCACCTCATCAAACTGTCCATTATTCAAACACTCACTAGCCACTACAGCAATATCAGTTAATTTTTGATATCCAAGACTACCACTTATACCTTTAAGCTGGTGCAACACGTCATACGCTTTGTGCAACTCATTATTTTCAATTGACTGCTTTAAATTATTAACATAATCAGGCAATTGTTTTAAGTATTTTATTTTAAGACTGTACAATTGATCATCTTCGTGCAGCTCAGCTATCTCATTACATACGTCAGAAGTAGCTTCGACTTCGAGCTCAACTAACCCCTGCACATCACGCTCATATAAAGCAGTTGTTAATGTAACATCGTCATCCTGAGCTGCAGGACTGACATTAGAAACATATTTTTGAATACATATTATTAGATCATTAATAATAATCGGTTTAGTTAACGTTTCAGTAAAACCTATATCAGAAAATTCAGTTGCGTGTTCTGTTAATGCATCTGCCGTTAATGCAATTACCGGCTTAATATAATTTTGTTTTCGTAATTCAACAATCGCCTGTTTTCCATTCATAACAGGCATTTGAATATCCATTAATACAAGATCATAATTATTATTTAATGCCAGCTCTAAACCTTCTTTGCCATTTTCTGCTGTATCAATATGTATTCCATAATCCTCAATATAAGCTTTCACCAGAGCCCTGATTTCGTAGGTATCTTCAACCAGTAAAACCCTGCCCGTTAAACTGATACCTTCTACAGGTTGCTCATATTCTGCTACTACCAGATCCGATTTATTAAGCTCAGTTATAAGTGCATTTTCCGATTCAATAAAACCTGCTTTAATTTTACACGTAAAACAACTACCTATGCCTTTAACACTTTGCACGGTAATTTCGCCATGCATAATCTCAACCAGACGTTTAGATATAGTTAACCCTAGCCCGGTTCCACCAAACCTGCGAGAAATAGAAACATCAGCCTGAGAGAAAGGTTTAAAGAGTTTTTCGAGTTCATCTTCACTCATACCTATGCCAGAGTCTTTTATAGCTATAACCAGCATATCGTTTGGTTTTTCATATGATATATCGATAATAACCTTACCATATTCTGTAAACTGAATCGCATTGCTTGCAAGGTTTAGAATCACCTGTTTTGTACGTATTGCATCATTATTTATATATTCAGGTATCGGTAAAATATAATTTATGTCAAGCTGAATATTCTTCTCTACAGCTCGCTCATTGAGCAATCGACGCGCATGCTCAACTACTTTAATAATTGAAAAGTTACTCTTTTCAATTTCCAGCATATTAGCTTCAACTTTTGACAAATCCAGAATATCATTTATTAAGTGTAAAAGATGATTTCCGTTTTGTAGAACGATATCCAGCATATGTTTTTCTTCATCTCGATTTTTAGCTTTATCAAATCGAATACGCTCACTGTAACCAATAATAGACGTTAACGGCGTTCGAATTTCATGACTCATATTTGCGAGAAATGAACTCTTTTGCTGACTTGCAGCTAACGCCTCATCACGATGATATATTTCTTCTTTTAACTCTTCATTTGCTATTTTCAATGCTTGTTGATTTTCATTAATAGTATCCAGCATTTCATTTAGAAACCTGGAAACAAGACCAAACTCATCACCCCTATCCGCATCAAGACGTATATCAGTACTGCCTTTTGATACTTTTTGTGTAAACTCTATAATTGATTCAAACGGCTTATGAATTATTTTATTATTAAGCCAGAACAGGAACAAACTGAATAAAACAGAAAAAACAACTATAGAACTGCCTACTTTTACACGTTCTAATAACGCAGCTCTTTTCAGTGAGGTAAATTCTAAATATATATCATATTTATCTGAATTTATTAAAACGCTTGACTGCAATGTATAACTATCAGCACTTTTAGTACCAAATTCAAGATTATCGAATTTAGAAATTATCTTAACAAACAAAATATCACTACTATTTACTAACGACTCAATTCTCTTTGTTTGCTGCTTATTAAGCCCCGCCTCTTCACTGCTTCCTTTTAACATTTCCACAAGCTGATACTGCTGCCATGTATATGCCTTTTTACTTGATTCTTCAAAAGTTGACATAAATGGAACGGTGAAAGAAAACGAAAGAATGACAATAGTCCATATAGTTACTGCTGTAATTTTTATGGCGATGCTACCATTCCATGATCTTGCCAGGTTTTCTGAAGCGTTTTTTATACTATTCATTATCTAAGGCCCGACCACTTTAAGAACATGACCATTGGGCAGATATTTGTTATACCCGCGAGGATTAACATACTGGCGATAAACCAGGGAAGAAACCATATGATATCGGGCATCACATAGGATGGGAGCAAAACTAAACCAGACACGATAAACCGTAAAACACGCTCTGATTCTATTTTATTGAACCATTTTGTATTACAGCCAGTTTCCTCCTGGCTTATAGTGCTTTTTCCATAACGAATTTTATTGATGATTGTTGTGAGACGCAGGTTGGTGATACCTTCAAAAAGAAGAAAACCCGCAAATGCAAATAGAGGGTAGATAGTTTCGTAATAGGCTGAACTAATCAATACTAACCAGAGCGTAGCTCCCATTATCAATCTAAAATGACGCTCACTCATACTAAAACCCGACAACGCTATATATAATGAATAATATCTAGTTGCCTTTTAGTAATGCCTTTATATGAATTACCTGACAACCCTACGTTATATATAGTCTTAATATCACTGTTTTACAATTCATTAACACTCACTAAACCCACCTTTTCCTGAAATAAATCAGTAATAGTCGGCACATCAGGTTAAATTGATTAATCAGTGATTATACATACCTCGCGATATATTAAAATCAACTAAGTTTTATGGTGATATTTTTCTATTTCCGGCAATACCTTACTGACTGTCGCCCATGCGTTTGAATCATATAAGCAGAGTTCACGAGACGTCTGCATGCTCGTGAGCGCATTTTTCGACGTTGATTTGCCATTAGGGTTGGATTGGATCGGGATTAGGATTTTCATGGCATTAACTTGATCAGAAACCAGGTTAAAACAATTAACCTGGTTTTGATTCATTTAAAACGAACTTTTATAATACATTTTTTCCTTATTTAATTTATAACTCCAGGGCAAACCTGAGTTCTTCCATCCATTTTTTAATCTCCAGCCTTTTTTATCACCCTCTTTTACAACACCACCCTCAAATCCGTCTGTTACTACATATACATTTTTGAAACCCTTATCAAATAACATGTTTGCTGCAGGGGCCCCGCGTGTACCACCTGATCGACACATAATTAAAACAGCATCCTTTTTTGTCAATCCTTTTTTGATTAATGCCTTTTCTATATCCTGTGCAAAATCAGTATTTTTTTGCATTAGCAATACCGGCTTTTTAGGGTGCCATTTTTTTATATTTACAAACATGAAAGGAATATTAACATCCACCACATCTGTAAACCCTGTAAACATAATTTCTGCGGGTTCTCGCACATCAACAAACAAGGCTTTATCACCCAGTTTCATTTTTAGGTCATAAGCTTCTTTTGAATTTACATATAAGTCCCACGGTGTTTGTCTTTCAGGGTCACTCGGTTTAGGGGCAGCCATTGCTATGGCATTTATACTCATTACAACTATTGCTGCAATCATTAACATTTTATTTTTCATATTATTAAACCTTATTTAAATTAAATTTTAATCTTCATTTACACATATTTCAGTTCTGACAATCGCATATACAGTTCTCACCAGTATACTCAGCACAATTATGCTTAACAGTGTTAATAAACTTAAACCTATATATTGATAGACTGATTTTTCTGTTAGTTCGTACATCAATATACTTGCAATAGTTATAGCCGCTACGGGAAAAGAATAAGCCCACCATGACAGATAAAATTTCACATCTAAAAAACGTTTTGCCTGAACTAATAATAACAACGTAAGAAATAAACCTGCAAAGTATAATATTCGAGCAAATGCATCTAAATCAGCTGTTAACCTTATATATGAAATAAATCCAACGGCTGGTGGCGCTATTAATATAAACAGTGTTGGCATCAATTTTTCATGCATCGGGTTATGAAACATTAATCGATAAAAAATAATTGTTAGCAAAATAACCCAGAATAACATACCAATGCTAAAGAAAAACCATGAAACATCTATATAACCCAGAGGTACACCTGTTATCGGAACGATTACATTACCGACGGCGGGTATAAACCAGGCAGGATTAGCGTGTTGTATCTGAAAATGATTATGGTGAATCCATGCATTTACAATATATAAGGTAAACATCAAATGCATAACACTACCTGTTATCCATAATGCCTTGCTAATGGGTGTTGCAAAAGGTAAATACGCAATTGATAAAAGTAATAAACTGATAGAAATAGCAGGAAAGAAATTTAATTTAACGGTGTTATTTAATTCATTCAACACCTGCTCGCGATAGATTATTATTTTCGTTAAATACATAAACACTAAAACAATAAAGATAAGTGTTATCACAGAAATTAATACTGTATTTATAGATAAATCGATAACCAGTACCTGCTGCATTTTTTGCCAGGCAATTGCCAAACCCGCCATGCCCATCACCATAGAGAAGAATGAAACGGGAAAATATTCAAGTCTTTTTATAATACCAGCCATAAATCACCCTGCTTGAAAAGCAAATATAAGAATACACTTATATGCTATGGCTATTAATTGTTTCTGTCATTGATTAATCGCAATACGCCTTTTCACAGCTTCCATCAATGATAGCTAATACCTATCAATACCATTTAAACAATTAACTTTACCTTAACATTAGAGTTTTCTAATATTAAGCCACACATTGAGCAATTAACTGATTAAAGGAAATAACCATGGAAAACATTGAATCACAAAATAACCCTTTCCCAAGACTAAACGAAAGAGCACCAGAATTTGAGGCCGTAACAACTGATGGAGTTAAAACTCTTGATGACTATAAGGGTCGCTGGTTGGTGTTATTTTCACACCCGGCTGACTTCACACCTGTTTGTACTACGGAGTTCATTGGCTTTGCGAACAGAGCTGAAGACTTTAAAGCACTGAATACTGAGCTATTGGGATTGTCTATAGACAGCCATTATTCACACCTGGCCTGGATTCGTAATATTAAGGAAAAATTTAATGTTGATATTCCCTTCCCTATTATTGCCGATCTGGATATGAAGGTAGCTAATGCCTATGGAATGGTACACCCGGGAGCAGCTGATACATCTGCGGTAAGAGCGACATTTATAATTGATGACAAAGGTGTATTACGTGCGATGGCTTATTACCCTATGACTAACGGCCGCTCGATAGACGAGTTCGTGCGCCTTGTAACGGCACTGCAAACATCAGATAAAAACGCAGTTGCGACGCCAGAGGGCTGGAAACCCGGTGATAAGGTGATTGTACCACCACCTGCAACAGCAGAAGCTGCGGAGGCACGCATGTCAGAGGGTTATGAGTGCACCGACTGGTACTTCTGTCAGAAATCTCTTTAGTCAGGCAACAACAGTACGAGCCAGATAGAGGAACATCCGTTCCTCTATCTTTTTATTTTGAAAGCTTAAAATCATCTATAATCCATTGAATTATTTAATATGAATTAAACTGGCGAGAAAATGAAAACAGTAAGTCTGGGTGAAGCGTGGAAAGGTGAAGCTGATTGCCTTAATTGCGCATTAAGAAATAGCGTTTTATTTTCTGGTCTGCATGAAAGTGATTTCGAAAAAATTCACAAACCTATCAACCAGTTTATATTACCCGCCGGTTCCAGCCTCTACCGTGAAGGTGATGAGGCACATTCTCTGTATACCATTCGCTCAGGCGTTGTGAAGTTAACCCAGTTTCTAGCGGATGGTAATCAACGTATAGTGAGACTGGCTTTTTCATCTGATGTAATTGGCCTTGAGTCACTCCTGGAGCCGCATTACAAACACGATGCTATTGCACTTCGTGACATTGAGGTGTGCCGCCTTCCCGCTGAGGTAGTTAATCAGTTAAGTTCTGAGAACCAGGTATTACACAAAGAACTTTTAAAACGCTGGCATCTTGCCCTTAATGAAGCAGATAGCTGGATTACACAATTATCTACAGGTTCTTCGCGTCAACGCATGGCTAACCTGTTACTAAAACTTGCTGAAAAATTCACAGCCGATGAATGCGAATTATTTACACGAGAAGATATCGGTTCCATGTTAAGTATTAGCACTGAAACAGCCAGCCGAACTATTGCTGAATTTAAACGAAGCAACCTTATTGTAAAACACGATACAGGTTATAAATTCGATATAGACAATCTCACGAAAATATTACACGATTGACAATTATCATAGCTATCCAATATCAGAATACGCTAATATTCAGGATAATAACCTAACCCCTTTATCTCAGGAGATTCCCAATGACTCGTTTACTGTTCATTGTTATAACATTCATGCTCTCACCCGCTTTTGCTGACAACCAGCAGAAAGAGCTTGCCGGAAAAAGTAAAGCGGCAGTACAGGAGTTTATGGGCCAGCTAAAAGGTGAATTACAAACATCAATGAAATCAGGCGGCCCCATTAAAGCAGTAGAAGTATGTAAAGAAAAAGCACCTCTTATTGCTAAAAATTTATCTGAAAAATACGGCTGGAAAATTGCTAGAACCAGCTTAAAAACACGTAACTCAAATAATGCTCCTGACGCCTGGGAAACTAAAGTACTACATGATTTTGAAAAACGTAAACAAAATGGTGAGCAAGTTAAACCAATGGCTTATTTTGAAACTGTAAATGAAAATGGCGTTAAATCATTTCGTTTTATGAAAGCGATTCCTACTGGTAAAGCCTGCCTGAGTTGCCATGGTGACAATTTAGACGCGGCATTAACTGCGAAACTGGATAGTAATTACCCTAATGATAAAGCCAGAGGTTTTAAAGTGGGTGATATTCGTGGCGCATTTACAATTACCCAGCCACTTAACTAGTTAACTTTTTACAGCAGCGGGTTTGCATTAGCAGCATAGGTAACGAACACCTGTAACATGCAAAACCGCTGACTTCATCGCCATTCACCATTAGCACGATTAATTAACAACAAAGTCGGATAATTTAAATATAAGTACATTATTGAGCATGTTCACATAAAGCTCGAGATAATCACGATAGAATCAGGCACACAAAGACTTCTAACTATCTCAGGTTATAAAAATGATTAATACCACGAAAATAGCGCTTATTTCAATAATCTCAGTTTATCTAACATTAACAGGCTGCAGCAGTGAC
>JAPHRB010000053.1 GCA_026197015.1 Gammaproteobacteria bacterium
ATTGAATATTATTTTTATTTTGAGTGTTTATTAATGAAGGTTTTCCCAGTTCTGTTTGAGTAAATTCAATGTCATTAGCATCTGCATCGATATAGTTCGCCAGCACAGTATGCATAAAACCATGAGAGGCGATAAAGGCTTTACGGTGTTTATAAAATTTAAAACGTTCACTTCTTTCTTTTTCTGCACTGGAAAGCAGAGGGTAGAGATGTTTTATTCTGGCTTCGTGTACATTTAAGTAGTTTAACCAGATATGAATATCATTATCGGCCAGGTCTATAAAAGAGTCCTGGCTATACCAGTTACTCAAGTTAATATTTCCTTTTTATGTATCAGTAAATACAACATGGGTATGACTATTAATGAAACCAGTAATGAAAATGATAAACCAAAAACAACAACGGTCGCCAGAGGTTGCAACATTTCAGAGCCTTCATTTAATCCTAAAGCTAAAGGCAGCATACCAAATACACTTGTTAAACTGGTCATTAGTATTGGGCGTAGTCGTAAAGTGGCCGCTTCTAAAACGGCGGATAATTTGTCCAGGCCCTGTTGACGACAAATTTCAATTTGTTCAACCAGTACGATAGCATTATTAACTACGATACCGGCTAACATTATAATACCTAGTTTTGCTGGCATGCTTAACTGGTTGTTTAGCGAAAATTCAAGTGAAAGGTAAACACCAATCAATGTAAAGGGCACGCCTAATATTATAATTACAGGGTTGGTGAGTGACTCGTACTGTACGGTCATTACTACAAAAACAAGAAATACAGCGAGCATTAATAAAATATAACTTGCTGAGCTGCTATCTTTTATGGCATCTAGTGTACCGCCATCGTAAACGATATAACCGTCATCTATTGGAATGGTATTTACAATATCAAATACTTTCTCCATTAATTTCTGGTAATCTACATCTGAGCTTATAGAGGCTGATATTTCATTTATACGTAACTGGTTATCACGTTTTATTGAGCTTGGGGCTGGCTCTATACTAATACTGGCAACATCAAATAACCTGATAGCTTCATTGTTCTGTAATGAAATTATTATATTTTCAATATCATGAATTTGTTTTATTTCATCACGTTTTAAGCGTATGCGAATATCAAACTCTCTGTCACCCTCTAAATATTCTGTAGCGACCTGACCGTTTAATGCAAGCTGAACCGAAAGCCCTATCTCTTCTGCGCTAATATTTAAATCGGCAGCACGTTTGCGATTTATCTTAATGATTAACTCGCTACTTTGTTCTTCATAACTATGACTTAAGTTTGTAAGTTCAGGAATGACGCTTATTTTTTCAATAATTGTTTCGGCTGTCTGGCTTAATATCTCAAGACTGTCTCCCTGAATTCGTAAACTGAAGTCGTCGTCTCCATGACTGGTATGAATTCCCCTGACTCCTTTTACGCGCATACGGACTTTGTAACCGGCAAGTTGTAAAGTATTAACCTGTTTGTTAAATTTTTTAATCCAGTTATTACTGCTTATACCGTTACGTTCAGATAATGTTTTTAGTTGAACAGAAATGGTTCCGCGGTTACTGCGCTGAAACTGCGAGCGACCAAATACAGAACCACCTGAGCTAACAAATACGGTGCTAACTTCTGTTTGTTGTAATGCGAGCTCTTCAATACGTTTTAGCGTTTTATCAAATTCGGCCAAACGGGTGCCCGGTTCAGTGCTAATGCTGATAGATATTTTTCCTTCATCCATTGTCGGGAAAAAGCTATTTTTAGCATTCATCAGTTGTAACGTGCTTAATATTAATGCGACGCTAAATATACACAATATCAATATAGAGTACTTCAGGCTTGTCTTTAGTATTTTTCTATATGTTAGTTGTAGAAAGGTGAATAAACTATTTTCAGTAGATTGTGCAGGTGATCGAGTCATGGCTCCTAAGGCTGGAATCAATGTCAGGGCAACAACCAGTGATGCTATGATAGCCGCGCTTAACGTAATGATGAGTTCACTAAATAGTAAGCCGATCAGACCGCCTATAAAAAGGAAGGGCAATACGGCAACCAGATTGGTAGTGGTTGATGCCGTAATGGCACCGGTAACTTCAGCTGCTGCATTGGTTGCGGCAATTTTGGGTGGTTCACCTAAGGTTTGATGCCGGGAAATATTTTCTAACATGACAATAGTGTTATCTACTAACAAACCTATGCCTAATGCCAGCCCGCCGAGTGACATAATATTTAAACTAATATCACTCAGGCCCATAATTAAAAATGTAATGAATATGGCAAGAGGTATAGCCGTAGCGACTATAAGGGTGCGACGTATATCTCTTAAAAATATATAAACAATTAACATAGCCAGAATGCCCCCGCTCAAGGCAGCGTAACTAGCATTGTTTAATGCGCGTTTTACATATACCGATTGATCATCAACGGTTTCAATGCGAATGTCAGCAGGTAGTAAATTTTGTGATTTAAACCAGTCTAGCTGTTGATGTAAACGCCTCGCAACATCAATAGTATTAGCATCAGGCTGTTTTTGTATGGTTAGTTTTATACCGGGTAACTGGTTTAATCGAATGCGTAACTCTTCATCCTGATGAGTATCAATTATTTGTGCTACATCTTTTAATAATAAGTTTTTACTGGTGTTAACTGGGTTAAGACTGTTTTCTGTTGAATCAGTTAGTGTGTTTTGTCTAAGGGGTAAATTTGCAATCGATTCGACAGATTCAAATCTGCCTTCTGTTCTAGCGGTTAACTTTCGTGTATTCATATACAGAATACCACTGGAAATATCCTGATTTTCCTGTTGTAAAAGGGTTTTTATGTCAGTAATTTTAAAACCAGCAGCGGCGAGTTTGTCCTGGTCAACAATGACCTGGATTTCCCGTACCAGCCCACCACCTACTTCAGTTGATGCAACACCCTTTATATTTAAAAACCATTTAGAAAACTCATAATCTACCCAACTACGTAATTCAATTGAGCTACGAGTAGAGGAGCTGACTACCAGCTCCATTACTGGTAACTGTGATGGGTCGCGTTTATAAATTACCGGTGGTTCGTCTGTTTGCGGTAAAAAACGTTTTGCCCTGTCGAGTCGAGTACTTGCGTCCTGTAGTGCTCTATCTATATCTGTTCCATATGGGAATACCAGATTGACAGCACTACGGCCCTCTGAAGTATCGGACTGCACACGTGTTGCATCTTCCGTGATGGCGAGTTGTTCTTCGAGCTGGCGGGTGAACTTATCTTCCATTACCTTTGCAGGTGTACCGGGCTCGAGTATGCGTACATTTACATTTGGATAAATTATATCGGGTAGTAAATTAATATTTAGTCGATCGAAAGCAAAAAGGCCAACAACTAAAACGGTAATAGATAACATGACAACTGCAACGGGTCGTTGGATTGACCAGCTTGCAAGACCACCTGTACGTTGTAACTTTTTCATAGATTAACAGTTAACCATTAGTTGAGGGTAAAGAAACAGGCTTTACGCTCATGCCGTCTTTAAGGCCAAAAAGACCTTTGCTAATTATTTGTTGCTGATCCGTTAAACCATCAAGCACTTCAATTAAATTTTCGTGCTGAAAACCAGTTGATATATTAATTCGTTTTGCCTGGTTATTAATGAATGCAAATACATATGCTCCCTGTTTATCATGACGGACTGTATCATATGGAATCATCAGCCGGGACTTACTCTGAGCATATATCGTTACACGACAAAACTGGCCGGCTAAAGCTCCTTCTGGCACAGGGTTTAAAATGACTTCAATGGTTCCCTGACGTGTGTTCTCATCTATAACAGGGTAGATACGTTGGATAAGCCCTTTAAATTTCTGCTCGCCCAATGCGTCGATACTGATATCGACCTGATTGCCTGTTTTTATTAAAGGCAGGAGTAATTCGCTCAAATGAATTTCAGCTTTTAAACTGCTTGTATCAATCAGGGTTAACAAGTGGTTATGTAATGGGATCACGTCGCCTGGTTCGACCAGTCTCTGTGAAATCACACCTGCAAAAGGCGCTTTAATCTGACTATGTGATAATTCTGTTTGTTTTAAATTTAAATCGGCTTTGGCGATTTCATTTAGAGTTTGAGCCTGTGCTACTTCACTTTCTGATGCTAAATTTCTAGGAGCAAGGTCTTTAAGTCGGCGATAATCGACTTTAGCCTGGTTTAAAGAAGCTTTTGCTTTTTCTACCTCTGATTTTAACTGGGCATCATCAAGCTGAACTAAAGTTTGTCCATGTTTAACCCTGTCACCGGGGTATACAGGTAATGCGGTTAATAAACCAGGTACCTGATTTATGATTGTGACGGTGCGAATTGCCTGCAGTGTGCCGGTAATTGTTTGTTTGATAGAAACTGAATGATAACTCGCACTGACGGTTTCTATGAGTTGTGTTGTTGGCTTACGAGAGGTTTTTTGCGAAGGTGAATTATCACATGCAACTAACAACAGGATAAAAACAGGCCATAGAGATCGAGTAGAAGACATAAGCGATAGAAAATTCAAAAGCATACCTTTAGTCAGGGGTCTATAGATATGTGTATAGAGCCATATTTATTTTTACCCGAATTGTATCATTGTTAGCATAAAAATAACCTAAAGCATGTAGGTGTATTATAAGGTGGTGTTATGCCTGATAGTCTTCTAACCACTGGATAAAATCTTCCTGAGGCATTGGTCTGGCAAGGTGGTAACCCTGAGCAATATCACAGCCCAGACGTTTAAGCGAAGAGAAGGTTGCTTCGTTTTCTATGCCCTCGGCAACTACTTTGATATTAAAACCGTGGGCCATTTCAATAACGGTTTTTACAATATGCTGATCCATTTCATTATCCAGCATATAACGTATAAATGACTGATCTATCTTCAGTTCATTAGCCGGTATATATTTAAAATAGGCCATAGAAGAGTAACCTGTTCCAAAATCGTCTATTGATATATTCAGACCAAAAGACCTGAGCTCATCAAGTGTGATGAAACTGGTGTCCATATCTTCCATAAGCGCGCTCTCGGTAACCTCAAGGGTGAGCTGTTCCGGGTTTGCACCCCAGATACTTAATGCGCTTCTTACAGAACTGACTAATTCAGGATCATTTAATACTTTTGCGGATAAGTTTACAGAAACCTTTAAAGGCGGTTGTGTAACAGGCCAGTCTTTAATCAAACGTAAAGCGGCATTAATTGTCCACCAGGTGATGTTATGAATTTGACCACTTTGTTCTGATACAGGAATGAATATATCGGGTCTTATATAACCTTTATCACGGTTTTTCCAGCGAATTAAAGCCTCAGCTCCAAACAACTTACCTGTTTTTAAATCTACCTGAGGCTGAAAATAAAGTTCAAATTCGTCGCGTTCCTGAGCATTGCGTAACTCATCTTCTATATCCCAGTTGTTGACTTCAATATTTTGAGATTTACTTGTGTATATAGAATAGGCGTCAGCACTATGTCGAGCAGTTAGTAAAGCCAGTTCTGCTTTTTGTATTAAACCCTGAATTTCTATCGCATGATCAGGAAACAGAGCTATACCCATGTCGGCACTAATTTTATGCTTGTGACCATCAAGTGAAAAAGGGGAGTTCAGGCTACTTAGCAATTTGTGAGAAGCAAGTGTTACATGCCCTTCGTTAAGTATTTCGGGTAAAACCATTATGAATTCCGAGTTACCCACCCGTGCAATATAATCCTGTTTTCGAGAAAGTTTCTGTAGTCGGTGTGTAAACTCTTCTAACAGTTGGTCGGCCGCATGATAGCCATAAACAACATTAATTTGTCTGAAATGATTAATGTTGATAAGCAAAATAGCAAGCTTTTTACCTTCAGTAAGATGATCGGAAATATAGTGTTCCAGATCACGTAAAAGTGAGTCTCTGTTGGCAACATAGGTGGGTGAATCATTCATATGTTGTGCCTACAGATAAAACTGTTCAGGGTCTATACCATACATACCTGGTTCCAGGCTTTTAACAATCTCCAGAGTATCGCCATCTTCGTTACTTGCATGGAGATAAAGATCAATTACATCAAAATCATTGAAAGAATCTTTATTTTCATCAAGCAGCAACATTATTTTTGGTCTGAGTCTCCATACTCTGTGTTGAGCAATAATGACACCAACTCTACCATCATTTAATTCTACAATAGTACCTACAGGGTAAATTCCAACCACCTGTATAAATTGCTCAATTAATTCTGCCTGAAAATCTATATCTCGCCATTCATAGAATTTTTTAACTGCATCGTGAGGGGACATTGCTGAAGCAAAAGGGCGTTCTGATATAATGGCATCATAACAATCCACAATACCTGCTATCTTTCCAAAAATAGAAATTTCGTTTTCTTTTAGGCCGTTCGGGTAACCGCTGCCATTATGTCTTTCATGATGGGTTTTAACCATGTCTATAACATCATCACTTATACCGTTTATGGTGCTTACAATTTCAATGCTGTGTTCAACATGTGTTTTTACTAATTTGAATTCATATTGGTTAAAACGGTTGGGGTTGTTGATTAACTTATCAGGCAGTCTCATTTTTCCAATATCAAATAACAGTGCACCAATAGCCAGTGACTGTAGATCCTTTTTGGGCATGCCCAAATGACGTCCAAATGCGACTGCCCAGACTGCAGTGCTTACCGCGTGGTTATATGTATAATTATCCTTATGTTTCATTCGTGTTAACCAGGAAAAAGCATCAGGATTACGAATAACACTGTTTACCATCGGCGTAATCGCTTTTTTTAATGAGGGTAAATCAAGCTTTTTATTATTGGATATATCTATCATAATGTTTTCTGCAACATTAGATAATACGCTATGGTGTTCGCGGGACGATTTTAATTCGTCATCTAGCTCAGTTTCATCTTCATATTCAAGCGGTTTAGTATTGGTCAGATATTGCTTTTTTTCGATATCAGAAAGCTCTGCTTTTCGAGGCATTAGTTTCTGGTTATCAATCTGGCTACTTAATTCAACATCAACAAATACATACTTGCAATACTTAAATAACTCATCGATATCTTCGCGAGATTCTATTAGAAAACCCTGTAATAGATAGGGGGTTTCTATCCATGGCCGATCTAGTTGTGATACATACATGCCTGGTTCTAAATCAGGGATTCTGACTTTTATTTCTTTTAATGACATTAATTAAAACCCTGAACAGTCTATAAGGCGCTATGAGTCTGCCCATAAACTGAATGATACAATATTATATTTAATATAGCAGAATATAGCAGAATAACCTGATTTGTGACGATTTATACGGATATCGATGACCATTAATCCTGATTATTACATCAGGTAGTATTTAAGTATAATATGGCCCAATAATTTACTTCTAAAGACCCCCCATTTCATGCATATAAAACATCGTGCCACCGAAGCACCTCATTCAGAACGTAAAGATCTAATAAACCTAAAGAGAATGTTGCCTTTTTTATGGAGTTATAAAGGCAGGGTATTGATTGCGCTTGTGTCTCTTATGTTAGCCAAGGTTGCAACGGTTAGTATTCCATTAATTTTAAAAGATATAGTCGATGCGCTGGATACGCCAGTGAGTGGTTCGGCAGGGCTCACGCAGCAAATAGCTATTGAGTTGCCTTTACTGTTATTACTTGGATATGGTGCATTACGTTTGATGAATGTGCTATTTAACGAGTTACGTGATGCTATTTTTGCCCGGGTGAGATACAGGGCGATGCGAGATATATCAAAAAAAGTAGTAAAACATTTATACGATTTGTCACTTGGTTTTCATTTACAACGTAAAACCGGTGGTATATCACGTGATTTAGAGAGAGGTGCTAGAAGCCTTTCATCAATTTTAAATTACCTGACTTTTAATATAATACCTACACTGACAGAGTTTGTGCTTGTTGCAATTATCCTGTTTAGTCAATATGAGGCTGAGTTTGCACTCATTACATTTGGAACGGTGGTTATATATCTTGCGTATACCATGGCGCTGACTGAATGGCGAATGCATTTTAGACATGAGATGAATGCTCATGATTCTGAGGCAAATTCAAGAGCTGTCGATGGTCTTATAAATTATGAAACAGTAAAGTATTTTAATAATGAAAAATATGAAGTAAATCGTTATAACGATACATTAGAAAAATGGGAAGAATGTGCGGTAAAAAGCACCAGTTCTATGGCGTTATTAAACTTTGGTCAGGGTGCCATTATTGCAATTGGTGTAACACTGGTGATGATCTCGGCAGCGCAAGGTGTCTCAGAAGGAACCCTAACCATTGGTGATCTGGTATTGGTAAATGCAATGATGTTGCAGTTATTCATACCTTTAGGGTTTCTGGGTATTATCTATCGATCAATGAAACATTCACTTGCTGATATGGATTTATTATTTAAGTTGCTGGATAACAAACCACAAATTAATGATATAGAAAACTCAAAAGATCTAACAGTTAAACAGGCTAATATTGAATTTAAGAATATCAGTTTTTCTTACAATAAAGAAAGACAGATTTTGCATGATGTGAGTTTTCAAATACCCAGTGGTCATAAGGTTGCAGTGGTCGGGCCATCTGGAGCGGGTAAATCAACCCTGGCCAGATTGTTATTTCGTTTCTATGATACAGATAAGGGCGAAATACTAATTGATGAACAAAATATTCAACAGGTTAGCCAGGCCAGTTTACGCAGACATATTGGTATTGTTCCACAGGATACGGTGTTATTTAATGAAAGTGTTTTTCATAATATTCAATATGCGCGAACAGGTGCAACCATAGGTGAGGTGCGGCATGCGGCAAAAATTGCCAATATAGATGAGTTTATTAAATCCCTGCCAGATGGCTATGATACGGTTGTTGGTGAGCGAGGATTAAAACTCTCAGGTGGTGAAAAACAGCGTATAGCTATTGCCAGGGTTATTCTTAAAAACCCCAGAATATTGATTTTTGATGAAGCAACCTCTTCACTAGACTCTCATTCTGAACAGATAATTTTGAGATCTTTAAAAGAAGTGGCCGAGGAGCATACAACACTGGTAATTGCACATCGATTATCGACTATTGTAGATGCAAATAATATTATCGTTTTACAGGAAGGGCGTATTGAGGAGCAGGGTACTCATCAACAATTACTGGATAAAAATGGTCTGTATGCGAGTTTATGGAACATGCAGCAGGATGAAGAGGAATCTCTTTGAGTTTGGTTTTTTATTTTTACATAATAAAATATATTAACTGACTTAATCGTACATTATTTTTATACTACTACAATCGCATTCTGGGAACTCGATTTCTGTGGTTTCGCCTTTGTGGCGAGTGACTTTCTTTTATGAAAGCCGTCCATGGCTTTCACCCTTTGGGCCAGGCATAGCCTGTTTAAAAATGCTCCCCGCATTTTTAGTCTACAGTCCAAAAATAATAAACATGAGAAAGTTACCAAAGAAATGCCGCCCCGCTAAAACCA
>JAPHRB010000140.1 GCA_026197015.1 Gammaproteobacteria bacterium
ACTGGCTAATTTCTTCTCTGCACTGGCAGGTGGTGGTGCCGGGTTGATTCAGCTACCCGCATTAATTTTTCTGGGTTTGCCTTTTGGGCTTGCTCTGGCTACCCATAAAGTGGCGAGCGTAGCACTGGGGGTGGGGGCGACCATCAGGCATCTTAAATCCAGTCGCCTGGAAAGGCGTTTTGCTCTATTTATACTGGCGACAGGTTTACCGGGTGTCATTCTGGGGGCCAGTATAATTCTGCAAATCCCTGATCGACTAGCGCAAGTAGCCCTGGGTGTGTTAACCATGGGGCTGGGAGTGTATTCATATTTTTCTCCACAGTTAGGCCAGACATTAGAGTTAAAAAACAGGCATAACAAAGGTTTACTGATTGGCGGTCTGCTTATTTTTGTTCTGGGTGTGCTAAATGGTTCGCTGACCTCAGGAACCGGATTATTTGTGACGCTCTGGTTAGTGCGCTGGTTTGGCCTGGATTATAAAACCGCAGTCGCTTACACCTTAATACTGGTTGGTATTTTCTGGAATGCAAGTGGCGCGATTACGCTAGGTTTACTGGGCGACATTCACTGGTTATGGATACCCGCTTTACTCGCCGGCTCATTAATAGGCGGTTACTTTGGGGCCCACATGGCAATTGTTAAGGGCAATAAATTGATCAAAACAACCTTTGAAGTAGTGACAATATTAATAGGCTTGAAGTTATTAATTGGTTAAACAGTTTTTTACGGCTAATGTCCTAAAGCAGGTTTTTTTACCCTGTTAAGGCACATCTCCACCGGGGAAAGGTCGCCGCTTTTTGCGCCCTGTCCCCTTAACCCATACCACCAAAAGCAGACAGTGCAGGCTTAACCAACACCAAACTCAGTACGGTAGAAGCGCATTGCATCAAGCATTTCTTCATTGCCCTGATCCTGAAGATATTGAATCAAATGCTCCATGCCTATAATGCTAAACACATCCAGACCGTAATCATCATGCAGTTCCTGTACAGCAGAGCGGTCACCGGTACCCTTTTCCTGACGATCAAGGGCAATTAAAACGCCAATCGCAGTGCCATTATTCTGGTCGATAATATCAATAGCTTCTCGAATGGCGGTGCCCGCAGTAATAACGTCATCTAAAATTAATACGCGACCCTCAATCTTTGAGCCAACAATTGAGCCGCCTTCACCGTGATTCTTGGCCTCTTTACGGTTAAATGCGTAGGGTACATCCAGACCATGATCTATCTGCAATGCCATGGCGGTTACCGCAACCAGTGGTATGCCTTTATAAGCCGGGCCAAATAAAATATCATATTCAACGCCCTTATCTACAATAGCCTGAGCATAACAGCGGCCCATTTCAGCCAGTGCTTTACCCGTGTTAAATAAACCGGCATTAAAGAAGTAGGGGCTCTGACGACCAGATTTAAGTTTAAAGTCGCCAAACTTTAACACGTCATAATGCAAAGCCAGTTCAATAAAGTTTTTCTGATAATCTTTCATAACCTACCCTGTTTAATCAGCAACATGTAATATGTTCAGCCGACTTAATTTAAATTTGTAATCAATGCGTATTATATCAGTTAACACCAATGGAATTCGAGCCGCAGCAAGAAAAGGTTTTTTTGAGTGGCTGAAGAAACAGAATGCAGACGTCGTCTGTATACAGGAAACCAAAGCACAGGTTCATCAGCTGGAAGATGAGCAATTTCACCCACAGGGTTATCATTGTTACTATCATGATGCGGTAAAAAAAGGCTATAGTGGCGTTGCAGTCTACAGTAAGAAAAAACCCAAAAAGGTACATATGGGCATTGGCATGCATGATGTTGATGAAGAGGGCCGTTATATAGAGGTCGAGTTCGATAAAATAAGCGTTATTTCATTGTATATGCATTCA
The DNA here is from genome assembly GCA_026197015.1 of Gammaproteobacteria bacterium. Classification (GTDB taxonomy): domain Bacteria; phylum Pseudomonadota; class Gammaproteobacteria; order SZUA-229; family SZUA-229; genus SZUA-229. Next base: position 1,886 of record JAPHRB010000140.1, read on the forward strand.
GGTTCCTCATCGGATGAGCGCCTGGCGATTAAGCTGGATTTCCTGCAGCGATTTATGCCCTATCTACAAAAATTAAGACGTAAACGTCGAGAGTTTGTTATTTGTGGCGACTGGAACGTAGCTCACAAGCAAATAGATATTAAAAACTGGCGTAATAATCAGAAGAACTCGGGTTTCTTACCAGAAGAAAGAGACTGGATGACAAAACTGTTTGATGAGGTGGGTTATGTAGATGCTTTTCGGGTGGTTAATCAGAAACCACATGAATATACCTGGTGGAGCAGTCGGGGGCAGGCCAGAGCTAATAACACGGGTTGGCGAATTGATTATCAGATCATTACACCTAAATTAAAAGAGTCGGTCAAAGCCGCACAGATATATAAAGATGAAAGTTTTTCAGATCACGCGCCTTTGATCATAGATTATGAATTTGTACTGGAATAATAAATATTAAAAACGCACAACAAATTAAAAATAATTCATGGGCAAGTGCATTTTTAAAATATAAGCACCCCCGTGTCGTTGCAATGTTATTTCTGGGGTTTTCTGCAGGATTACCTTTACTGCTTGTTTTTGGGACATTATCAGCATGGCTGGCGCGTAGTGGAATTAATAAAAGCACAATAGGTTATATCAGTTGGGTTGCCTTACTGTATGGGCTTAAATTCACATGGTCTCCATTAGTTGACCGTTTACGACTGCCAGTATTAAATCCATTATTAGGGCAGCGACGAAGCTGGATGTTGCTGGCACAGGGTGGTGTGATTACGGGTTTATTAATCATGTCTTTTAGTAACCCAGCGACTCAGTTGAGTTTACTTGTCTGGGCGGCATTATTAGTTGCGTTTTCATCGGCAACTCAGGATATTGCAATTGATGCCTGGCGTATAGAGGCAATGCCTGTTGAATCACAGGGCGCGATGTCTGGAACATATCAAATGGGTTACCGTTTGGGTATGTTATTGGCTGGCGGTGGCTCATTTCTTATTGCGCATTATTATTCATGGCCAATGGCATACACAGTATTATCTATGGTTATGTTAGTCGGTGTTGTTACAACAATACTCATTTCTGAACCAGAAAAAAGCATTTCTGCTGATACCTGGAAACAGGAAAAACGTGTGGTTGAGTTTCTTCAAAATGCAACGCATTTATCCAGTCGAGCAAAAGGCATTTATGCCTGGATTATTGGCGCCGTCATTTGCCCATTCACGGAGTTTTTTAATCGAAACGGTCAGTTTGCAATAGTTGTTCTGCTTTTTATTGGTTTATTTAGAATTAGTGATATTTCAATGGGAATTATGGCCAATCCATTATATGTAGATGTCGGATACACTGATTTACAGATTGGTCTGGTTACCAAAACTATTGGGCCGATTGTTACGATTCTTGGTGCATTATTTGGCGGCGCACTCGTTGTGCGTTATAAGGTAATTCCAGTATTGATGATTGGCGCTGTTTTAGTTGTGGTTACTAATTTATTATTTGTGTTAGTAGCTTTGAATCCACCCGATACTGTGTTTCTTTCTCTGGTTATTGCAGCCGATAATTTAAGTGCAGGTATAGCTGGATCAGCTTTTATAGCATACCTGTCCGGCTTAACCAATAAAGCTTATACTGCTACACAGTATGCCTTGTTTAGTTCATTGATGTTGTTACCGGCGAAGTTTATAGGTGGGTTTTCAGGAACTATTGTGGAAAGCCAGGGTTACGTATCATTTTTCTTTTATACGGCGGCGCTTGGCTTGCCTGCAATTATTTTAATAAAACTATTAGCTAAACATGAAAATAAGGCAATAGACTGAAGTCGTTGAATGATTTGTGATTATTTTTTTGTGTTATTTATGAGTGAATAAGATGTGTAAATATACTCTCGTTATAAAGCTAAAAAACAATTAATTCTTTTTGAGAATTAATTTTATAATCTGGAGATAGCAACTTAAACTCTCCGTTTATACTGTGACCATCTAATTTATATTCAATATCAATACAAACAGGTTTTATAACTAAGTTGTCATATTCAAGCCGACAGCCATAAGTTGGGTCCTGAGCCCAAAACACAATATGCTCGTCCTGATTTTTTATAACCAGTAGTTCGCGTCGATTAACTTTAAAATAGGTCGGGTGATTGTTTTTCAATAAAGAAATATCGAATTTAGAAAATGATTCAGCTGAGTCTGGAGAGCTAAAAAAACCCGCTGTAAAAACATAAGTTAACCATAATAATGACACCGTGGTGAGCATTTTTAAAATCACCCGCAGTAATAATTTGTTATACACCATATTTTCTGTTCATCTTCATGTAAAATTATTAAATGCCTGAATTTACTCTATTACCCCCCCTGTCATTATATATACATCTGCCCTGGTGCGTAAAAAAATGCCCTTATTGTGATTTTAATTCCCATACATTCGAATCGGGATTACCTGAAGCGCAATATGTTGAGGCATTGATAACGGACCTTGAGTTTCAGTTGCCGAGTATTTGGGGGCGTAGAATTGTCTCTGTTTTTATCGGCGGGGGAACTCCCAGCCTTTTCTCGGCAGAGTCTATTAACAAAATAATGACAACTATACGTAGTCATTTGAATTGCTTGCCAAATATGGAAGTTACCATGGAAGCCAATCCGGGAACCGTTGAGCAGAATAAGTTTAATGGTTTTTATGAAGCGGGTATCAATCGATTATCAATTGGTGTACAAAGTTTTGATGATCAAAAGCTTAAATCTCTGGGTAGAATTCATAACGCTGATGAAGCGCTTAATGCCGTTGAGGTTGCCAGAAAAGCAGGTTTTGAAAATATAAATCTGGATTTAATGTTTGGTTTGCCAGGGCAGACTATTGAGCAAGCTAAATCAGACCTGCAGCAGGCAATTGAGCTTTCTCCGCAACATATTTCCTGGTATCAGTTAACAATAGAGCCGAATACTTTTTTCTATAGTCATCCACCTGTCACGCCAGAAGATGATGATATCTGGGAGATGCAGCAGAAAGGCCAGCAGCTGTTGGCTGATGCTGGTTATATACAATATGAAATTTCAGCTTATGCCCAAAAGAACAGCCAAATAAACAGACAGTGTGCGCATAATCTAAATTACTGGCAGTTTGGCGATTACCTTGCTCTGGGGGCGGGGGGGCATGGAAAAGTAAGTCGTGCAGATACGGGTGAAATAAGTCGCTACTGGCAAGTAAGAAAACCAGCAGATTATATGCAGGCGAGTGCCGGGAATAAATCGTCCGGTCATGAGAGTTTATTAAGCGATCAGATTATATTTGAGTTTATGCTTAACGCCTTACGTCTGAAACAAGGTTTTGATATATCGACCTTTGAGCTGAATACAGGTTTAAAAGCCAGTCTCATATCGTCTAAATGTGAGCAGGCTGTAAAAGACGGTCTGTTACAGAAAAGGCCAGCAGGTTATCAGGCTACGGCGCAGGGTTATCTGTTTTTAAACGATCTGATTAATATTTTTTCCTGATCAGGCAAAATCAGCCTGAATATTAATCGTTATCAATTCAGGTGATTGGCCTAATATAAGCGATCATTTGCCCATAAGCTCATCCAGCATTTTCTGTTGCTCTGCTGCGCGGTCGCTTAGCTGGTCTGAAGTGCCTTTTGCATCATCCATCAAATTTTTAACGCCTTCAGGTGAATATAAACTACCGACCTTTGAAACACGTGACCTTTGGGCTGGTGTTTTATCCTCAACTTCAGGTGCTTTATAGGCATTTAAAAGATTAGTGTTAGCACGAATTTCTTTCTTGTCATAAGTGCCCTGCCCGGTTGGAGGGGTGCCGCCGAAATGAGTCACCCCTTTGTCATCAACCCATTGATAAACGGTTACATCCTTTTCAACCACAGCATTTTCCAGCTCCGATACGCCTCCGGGAATTTTTTCAGAGATTGATGACAAATCCGGAATTTGGAAGCCTCCGGTGCCTCCGGTTAATATATATTTATAAGCAATGAACATAACACCCAGTGTAATACCGGCTTTTAGTAATAATTTGATGAAAAATCCCACTCAATGCTCCTTTTGAAAGCTGTATAATGTGACAAATGGCGGTTAATAAGCTATTACACCGCTGTTTTTGCTTGATTTGTAAATATTAGCAGAAAAAGCCTGTTATTACCCCTTGCTGATTTTGCCCGAAGCGGGTAGTATACGCGGCTCTTTACGGTAGCAAGGCTATGAGGATCTCAATATGAGACCGGATATACATCCAGATTATCACGACGTTAAAGTAACATGCAGCTGTGGCAATGAATTTGACACTCGCTCTACTTACAAAAAAGAAGCACTTTCAATAGAGGTGTGTTCTCAATGTCACCCATTCTTTACTGGTAAGCAGAAGATATTAGACTCTGCAGGTCAGATTGATAAATTCAATAAACGTTTTGGCGGCAAGAAGTAATCCTTTGCAGCTTAAGGTTCGTTTATTAAAAAAGGCGCTGATTTTCAGCGCCTTTTTTTATATGCAAATATCAGTTGTGTTTGCGTCGGTTTGCGCGCCACAACATATAGATGAGTCGGTCAGAGTTAACTATGTCTATGATGGTGATACGCTGCAATTAGAAGATGGTCGTAAGATCAGGCTGATTGGTATAGATACACCAGAGGTTTTCGGCAGGCATAAAAAAATAAACAGCGATGTTAAAGCCAGAGGTAAGCAAGCCAGAGCAGCTTTGCAGAAGCAGTTAGATGACTCAGATCAGCGAGTTAGTCTGGCTTATGGTCCACAACGATTTGATCGTTATAACCGAACGCTGGCACATGTGTTTTTACCCGATGGAAAAAACCTCCAGGCATGGCTAATAGAGCAAGGTTATGGTGTTGCTTTTACCACGCCACCAAACGACACAATGAGTGACTGTTATAAGCAGCAGGAAGTGCAGGCTATAAACGCTAAACGGGGCATCTGGAATATGCCACGTTATCAGCTCACACGCACTAACCAGTTAAATAATAACAGTGAGGGTTTTCATCGCCTGCAGGCAAAAGTAACTCAAGCCCGGGCGTATAATAATAAAATCAGCCTGTTATTAGATGACAACGTTGAGCTTTATATTTATAAGAAAGATCTATTAAATTTTAACGCATATATGTTAAATAATTTAGAGAATAAAAACATACAGGTGCGCGGCTGGTTACACATAAAAAAAGCTCAGAATACGCAACAGAATAAAGCTCGATTTATTATGACCTTACGTCATCCAGATAACATTAAAGTGTTACACTAAAGAAATAATAACCTGGCCCAGTAAAAATGAACGAAGAAGATAAAAAACGCGCACTCGATTATCATCGATATCCCTCTCCCGGAAAAATTGGCACAGATATAACCAAGCCATGTAATACGCAGGATGATTTGTCACTTGCTTATACACCCGGGGTGGCTGAGCCGGTAAGAGCGATTGCTGATAATCCAGAAATGGCTTATGACTATACAGCCAAGGGTAATCTTGTTGGCGTTATTACAAATGGTAGTGCGGTGTTGGGTTTAGGTAATGTAGGTGCATTAGCCGGTAAACCTGTAATGGAAGGTAAAGCGGTTTTATTCAAACGTTTTTCGAATATTGATGTTTTTGATATAGAAATTAATGCAGATATACCTAAAGATTTTATAGATACAGTTGCGCGTATTTCACCAACTTTTGGTGGTATTAATCTTGAAGATATAAAAGCCCCAGAGTGTTTTGAAATTGAGCGTACTCTGGATAGTATGCTTGATATACCGGTTTTTCACGATGACCAGCATGGCACGGCGATTATTATTGCTGCAGGTTTGCTTAATGCATTAGACCTGCAGGATAAAAAAGTAGAAGATGCTCGCATCGTTTGCATGGGCGCTGGTGCTGCAGGTATAGCATCAATGCGTTTACTACACGGTCTGGGTGTGCGCAAAGAAAATATGATGTTGCTCGATCGTAACGGTGTTATTCATACCGGACGAGATGATTTAAATATTTATAAAGCCGAGTTTGCGGTAAGCACTGAGCGCAGAACGGCATTAGATGCAATGCAAGATGCAGATGTGTTTATTGGTGTCTCAGGGCCTAATTTAATGACCCCTGAAATGGTGCTGGCGATGGCACCTAGACCGATTGTATTTGCACTTTCGAATCCAACGCCAGAAATTGACCCGGTATTAGCGAAGAGTACCCGCGATGATTTAATAATGGCCACTGGCAGAAGTGATTACCCAAATCAGGTTAATAATGTTTTAGGTTTTCCCTATATATTCAGAGGCGCGTTAGATGCAGGTGCCACAACCATTACTCAGGAAATGCATATAGCCGCGGTAAATGAAATTCGCAGTCTGGCTAAAGATCCAGTGCCCAAGTCGGTGTTAAACGCATATGGGCTGGAAAGTTTAGAATTTGGGCCAGAATATATTATTCCCAAACCAGTAGACCCAAGATTAATTGAACGTGTGCCAGCAGCCGTAAAACAGGCCGCTATTGATAGTGGTGTGGCTAAACATCATCACGAATAGTTTAAGATATAAATAAACCTGCGTTCAGTTGCAACAATGGTCAATGTCGTCGTTAATGATCGTAAATATATACTGCCAACCGTCGCTATTTTAAAATTGAGTATGCTTGTAATGATCTGGCGGTTGGTGAGCCCTGTGTGCCCGGTAAAATGGCATGGAAAAAGTCATCAATCTTCAGATGAATAAAGCAAAGCAGGCTAATTCTGATAACTCGGTAAGCGCAGTTGAAACCGATATGCAGACCTTATCTAAATTATAGGTGTGCGCCTCAGAAAACAGCGTAATTCTAAAGAACACATCGGTTATTCAGGTTAAACTAGGCCAATGAGTAAACGCGCTTATTTAATCGACTCCAGTATCTATATTTTCCGTGGCTGGCACGTCTTTGACGATGCTATAACCGATGCAGATGGAAACCCCAGCAATGCGGTTTATGGCTTTACAGAGTTTTTATACAAACTGTTTGAACAAAAGCAGCCTGAGTATATAGCCTGTGCATTTGATGCACACCAGACAAATTCCTACCGGCGTGAAATATTCTCAGAATATAAAGCCAACCGTCCGCCTGCCCCGGAAGAATTAAAAGCCCAATTTCGTTACTGCCGGCAGTTTTGCCGAGCTATGGGTATTCCTGAATTTGGTAGTAATCGTTTTGAAGCGGATGACATCATCGGCACCCTTGCAACTCGTTTAAGAAAAGAAGGTTTTGATATAACCATCGTCAGTGCAGATAAAGATTTAACGCAACTGGTATTGGGTGAGCGAGATGCCTGGTGGGACTTTGCCAGAGGAAATGTGCTAAACCATAAAGGCATAGAAAAACAGTTTGGTGTAAAACCAGAAAAGATTGCCGATATGCTGGCGCTCGCAGGTGACAAGGTTGATAACATTCCCGGTATCCCGGGAGTAGGTTATAAAATGGCATCTAATTTGTTAAATAAGTATGAAAATATTGAAGATATTTTAGAGAATATTGAAAGTATTTCGAAAATGAAATTTCGTGGTTCAGCGAGAATTCAAAACCTCGTAGAAGAGCATCAGGCATTGTTGCCAACTAATAAACGATTAACACAAATCGTAACCGATGCCATTTTTGATGATCATGATCAGCACATACTCTGGCAAGGTATTCCTGATGAAAATGTTTTTCACAAATTATTTGACCAGTTAAATGTAAGTGATCAGCGAAGAAAACGATGGTTACAACTTTATTAACCATGAGTTTCAGAAAATGAGTCAGTTGATTTTATTTAATAAACCTTTCGGGGTTATTTGTCAGTTCAGCCCCCATGAAAAACATCAGAGTTTAGCTGAGTATATTTCTATAAAAGATATCTATCCGGCGGGCAGATTAGATCACGATTCTGAAGGGTTACTGTTATTAACCGATGATGGAAAATTACAGCATAAAATTTCTGACCCAAAAAATAAAATGAAAAAAACCTACTGGGTGCAGGTAGATAAACAAATCACGGCTGAAGCAATAGAGAAACTTAAAAAAGGCGTATTACTAAAAGACGGCAAAACAAAACCTGCACAGGCAAAAATTATTGCAGAGCCAGAAAACCTGTGGCCGAGAGATCCACCGGTAAGGTTCAGAAAAAATATACCCACAAGCTGGTTAGAATTAAGCATATCAGAAGGGAAAAACCGTCAGGTAAGAAGAATGACTGCCGCAGTTGGATTTCCAACTTTACGTTTGATTCGTTATCAGATTGGTGAGTGGACGATTGGAGACTTGCAGCCGGGAGAGATGGAAGTATTAAGTCGTAAGTCGTAAGTCGTAAGTCGTAAGTCGTAAGTCGTAAGTCGTAAGTCGTAAGTCGTAAGTCGTA
>JAPHRB010000169.1 GCA_026197015.1 Gammaproteobacteria bacterium
CGCAGACACGCTTCTTTAAACTACCTGACACCGGTAGAATACGAAGAAAAATATGCCTGCATTTAAATCGACCGTTTTATTGGGGGAAGCTCAGAGCGCCAAACAGCGGCGGTCTTTCCCCGAGGGAGATGTGCCTTAACAGAGTAACTTATCTTGTTCCCATGCTCTGCGTGGCAAATCTTTGCAAACATTAAATCGACTGCCTGTGCCCGCTGGGTTTCCATGAGGGGGCAATTACATTAGGCATTTCCGACTTATTTATTAATCGTCCCGGTCCTAATGTACATTCACCATATCGTTTGTTAATTTCATCTGTCACTCCATCTATTTTTATTCTATTTTCACTGGTTTTTGATTCATCAAACAAATCCATCTGAGCATTTTCTCGCCCTGGGTTTAATGCGGTTATTTGCACCTGGGATATCGGTTGATTACTCCAGCACTCATTCAGCACAAACTGACATAAGCGAATTAATAACTGTGTATCATTTGTTGGGTATGCTGATTTTACTTTTCGCCCTATCCAGCTGTTATTTGTATGTAAACCAATAAAAAATTCTGACGCTTCAAAATGGTAACGCCTTAAACGTGCACTCACTCTCACCGCCATATGAATTAAATAAGTTAACAATAAGTCTTTGTCCAGGGTATTTGGCGGTAAGACTTTTCCGTGACCTATGGATTTAGGATCAGCCACATCCGGATGTAATGGTTCAGGGTCTTCACCCTGTGCCATATACCAGATACGCCTCCCGGGATTGCCAAAACGGCGCGCTAACTCACCGATAGGCAGGTTTTTCATATCACCGCATAGGAAGACCCCTCTTTCAGCTAAAAAACGCCCTACGCCTTTTGCAATGCCGCACAACTCTGTAACGGGAACATCCAGTAACTGCTGACGAGATTCCCAGGGAGGTATAATAGTAAATCCATCTGGTTTATTTAATTTAGCAGCATATTTAGCGGTCGTTTTATCTCCACTGATTCCAATAGAACAATGTAAACCCGATGCGTTATATACCGCTTTTTTTAATAATCGACCCATGCGCCCGGGTGAACCATGTAATTTCTGGCAGCGCGTCATATCAATAAACGCTTCATCAACTGAAAATATTTCCATATCCGGGCAAATATTACTAATTGCCTGCATGATTTCACCTGAAGTTTGCGCATAAACATGAGGCCGAGATGGCCTTTGAATTAAATCAGCATATAACTTGCGAGCTTCTTTCAATCGCATACCGGTTTTAATACCGTATGCTCTTGCTTCATACGAACTGGTAATAATACAGGTTCCCTGGTTACCGTTAGTAACCGCAACCGGGCGACCACGTAACTCTGGAAAATCACGTGCTTCAACTGCGGCAAAAAAACAGTTCATATCAACCAGAGCGATAGCTCGTTGCCAGTGAACGGGGCAGATTTTGTTAAAGTCATGCATGATAAAACCTTTAACGAATTAGATGATTAAGCACTTGCCTGTCATGCTCGGGAAAGGTCGACGTTTTTTGGCGCCCTTTCCCCGAGCAGACATGTGTGGAAACATCTATGAATTAGTAGGTACGCAGCGTTCCCACCAGAACCCCCTGAATCTGTACTCTATCTGCCGGATAAATCATTGGCTCCATTGTTGAATTAGCCGGTATAAGTTTGATGCGCCCGTGGGATAAAGGGCGGTAAATTTTTAAGGTCACTTCATAACTATCTATTAATGCCACTACAACAGAATCTTTAGAAGCCGTACTACACGACTCAATAACCACCGTATCACCATCTAAAATACCCAGCTCAACCATCGACTCACCATCCACTTTAAGTGCATAACGATTATCTCCCCCAAACATCTGGTTTAAGTTAATACCGTCATGACCTGCAATTGCCTCAATCGGCTGGCCTGCCGCAATTTTTCCTAACAGGGGAATCGACATAGCCTGCTCCATGTCATCGTCCGGTAAACGTAAACTTCGATGGGAGCCTTCTTCATTAAGCAAGTAACCCTTTTCTAATAACGCTTTAACATATCGATGTGCCGTGCCCTGCGACTGTATACCTATACCTTCGGCAATTTCAGGGTAAGTGGGGGCATGACCATTTCTTAAAATATAAGCCTGTATATAATCAAGGGTACGCTGCTGGCTATGGGTTAACATAATATTCTCTAAACGTTCTCATTGGAGAAAGAATAGAGAATCTTTGAGAAAATATCAAGTAATGATTCAGGTATTTACAAAGCAATTAGATATGCCAGATAAAAAAGCCGTAATCACATGTAATTACGGCTTTTTTACTGGTTTTATGAGTATTTATATTTACGGTGCTGGTATAGCGTCAACCCTGTAAGCCTCATGACAGGCAACACAGTTTTGCATTAAAACAGCTAGCTGTTTTAAACTGGTAGCCGAATCACCTAACGCCTCAGCATCCATTGCCAGCTGATCAAATTTAGTATGAGTATCAAAACCCAGCTGTTTAAATTCCAGTGGCAATTTTTTCATCAATGAACCGGGTACAGCCGCCTGTGCTGCTCGGCCAACGTCTCTCGCCGCTTTTGCAACAGCTTCAGCATCATCTTCTGTTGCTGCCTGAACAATTTTCTGCGCAGCATCAAGAAACATTCGCATTTCAGTTAAAACCAGATCTCTTTCACCCTCTTCCAGCATTAATGACTGTCTGCCATCACTTGCCTGAATGGTTTCTCCGGAAATAATAAACTTATATGCCATAGCACCAACAACAATAAGCGCCGCCAACAATAAGGTCCAACATAATTTACACATAATTTTCCTTTTATATATTTAGTAATTAAAACCCTGATAAGTACTTATGTACTTACCAGGTAAAAAATAATAAGCGCCGTAATAAACCATAAAATAGAGGCGATTATTTTCAGTTTTTTTTCTAACATGAATAAGCTCGATTTCCTTATTGGCTCTTTAACAACAATTACCGTCTTTCACACCTGCCTTCTTTAAGATGCTAGATAAAGGGCAAAAATTTGTTAAACCACTTTGCGCCAGGTTAAGGCCGACAAATGCAGCCAGACCAATCCAGTAAGGATGCACAAAGTGTGACAGTGCAATACTAAGCAATATCATTATGCCAGCTACAAGATGAACGATTTTATCAACAGTCATATTTTTTCTCCTGAATTACATTTTATAAGATAATTGAAAATTAACTACATTCTGTTCCAGCTCAATAACATTTCCTGACCCAGTATTAGACGTCAATTCATTATTAAATGCATGCAGATATGAAACTGAACCTTCAACACGTTTACCCAGCTTCTGGGTAACACCTAATGATATGTGTTTTTCTGTAATCGCCAGTGAACCAATATTATTGTCAACATCTTCTTCACCAATAGGTGATTCACCATAGTTAAAACCGGCACGTAATGTGGTTTTGTCACTGATCGCTTTTTGCACACCCAGTGCAAAAACGACCTGATCATCCCATCCAAAATTCATAACGCCAGGCCCTCCAGGTGTATCAAAGGCAACTTGATCCAGAACATCTGAAAAACCAATATATTTTATGTCGGCTTCAATCAATAAACCGTTACCCGGTTGATACGCCAGACCTATACTCAGCGTTTCCGGTGCATCCATTGTCATCGAATACGAACCTGCTGTGGTATTCCAGTCAAATGCCCCCATTGATTGTTTACTAACGTAGGACGCGCCAAGCTGCATGGCATCACTTAACTTGTAAATCAAACCCAATGAAAGACCAAAACCATAAGCCTGATTTTGTGGTAAATGCATTAGTGAATTATCTATTGCCAGACTCTGGTAATCGATATTTAAAGCCGCACCTAATGCCAACTTGTCATTCATCTGATATGAAAAACCGGGGGCAATTTTATAGAACTGTTTGGTTGTCACTACACTCTGACTTCCGGGAGCGGCTGCCATAATATCTGCGAAATCTACACCCATACCAGATAAACCTGCCATACCCATACCGAAAGTTAGCTGCTCATTAATTTTCAAAGCAACCGAACCTGATGGTATTAAGTATAAATCTGAATCACTATCTGTACCATTTGCCTTACGCGGTGGATTCAGAAAACCAAAACCCATATCAAAACGCACATCTTCGATATTTAACAACGAAAGTCCCGCCGGATTGGTTAATATAGTGCCACTATCCTGAGGTGCGGCAACAACCGCACCTGCCATTCCCCATTGCGTTGCGGAAACACCTAACATCTGGTCACCATTAGTTGCATATACAGCAGAAGTAGAGCTGACCAGCGCAGTAACCGCAGCTACTTTAATCAGTTTTTTATTCATTATTGCAAACCTCATTAAATTATATTTTTTTGAACATTATTATTTCATTTACGTTATGACTACTTAAACAAACTTTAACTTAAGCTTTTTAACGTAAACGATCTGAACGACCAGGTTGTCCTCTGAATACCTGATGACAGGCAACACAGCCTTCCGCAATTTTTCCCAGATAACTCGCCGCTTCACCGGTATTACCCTTATCTGCAGCAGCCGCAAGGCGTAAAGCATTACCTTCAACTAAATCATTAAAGCCAACCAGGCTAGCCAGACCTTCGTCATTAACATCCTTTTTTGCCATGTAAGGAATAAGACCACCTACAGGTAAACGATGATTTGCAAGACGTCGTGCAGAGTCAGCAGCCTGTTCAGTATTATCCGTTGCAAGACCAGAAACAATACTCTGATAATCAGACAGCACTTCATGCATAACCTGGCGTAATGTAAGTTGTTTGCTACGACGGCTATGACCTGACAAAATTTTCATCAATGCCATTTTTGTTTTTTTAGACAGACCTTGAACCTGTTTTTGTAAATCAGGTTTCATAAGTGCCATATCAGATTTCATAACTTTCTGCATTGCCATCATTGTTGGCTTATCCATCGCCTGACCATTTGCGTTTGCATAAACAGAACTGGCAGAAGTCATTAGAGCCATGACAAGGGTTAAATTTCTAATAACCTTAGCTGGCGACTTAAGTGTTAAATTGTTGATTGAGATCGATGTCATATGTTTTCTTCCGGTTTAGTATCAGGTGGTTGTATGCTACCTTTACTTAAAAAGATGCATGAATAGAGAATGAAGCAGAAATGTTTCTTTGTTATTACTAAAATTGAGTTAAATGTAACAAATTGTAACAAAAGCCAGATTTATGAGTCATTCAGACATCAAATTAGAAAAAATACTTATCGTAGACGACGATAAAGCCTTATGTGAGCTGCTTCAGCGCTACTTATCTGATAACGGTTATACAACACAGTCTGCAAATGATGGAATAGAGATGTTTCAACTGCTTGAACAGTCAACGCCGGATATTATCATTCTAGATCTGATGCTACCGGGTGAAGACGGGCTGACACTTTCTAAAAAAATTCGCAGGCAAAGCAATACACCTATCATTATTCTATCGGCCCGAGGTGATGACGTAGACCGTATTGTAGGGCTCGAAGTTGGCGCTGATGATTATTTATCTAAACCATTCAACCCAAGAGAACTATTGGCACGTATTCGCTCTGTTTTAAGACGTAGCAATACAGAACAGAATAAACCAGCAACCGATTCTGAAGATATAATATTTGATGATTACCGCATGCTCACTCAAACCCGGCAATTATTTCTCAATGAAGAAGAAGTGTTATTAACAAGTGGTGAATTTACCTTATTAGAAGTATTTGCTAATAACCCCAACCGGGTACTAAACCGCGATTCATTATTACAGTTACTTAAGGGTTACGAACATCATCCCTATGATCGCAGCATTGACGTACGCATTACACGCCTGCGTCGTAAAATAGAAGCAGACCCGACCAAACCCGTTTTCATTCGCACTGTCTGGGGTAAAGGTTACCTGTTTACACCAAACCCTGAAGAACACTAGTTTATGATGTTACCAAAAACCCTGTTTGCCAGAACAGTTGCAATGATTGCAACTGTTTCAGTTACTTATCTTTTATTTGCTTTCAGTGTAATTAGTTATTTTATGCTGGTACCCGTAGGTAAACAGTCTGCAGATGATCTGGCCGCATTAATGCTCTTCAGCGCACATAGATGGACTGAAATAACGATTGAAGAACGCATTGAATTTGAGCAGCAGTTACGCGAAAAATACCACCTGAACATTGCAGACGGCCAACAAGTACGCTCGGTTAATTTCAAACCCCTGCCTTATTATTACTTTCTCGAATCTTCACTTAAATCACTTACCGGGCAGGATGTACAGCTTAAGATTTCAAAAGATGATAACGACATTGACTGGTACTGGGCTAATTTAACGGTTAATAAACAGGATATATGTATTGGTTTTTCCAGCACTCATATAAACGCTCAACCACCAATGGTACTGTTGTTATTACTTTCTGTTGGCGGTTTGGCAACATTAATAACCGCGGCGGCAATTGTTCGTCATTTAACCACTCCTCTGGAACGTTTATCAAAAAATGCCTTACGCATAGGCAGTGGTGAAGAACCAGAACTGATTCCAGAAACCGGTGCAGAAGAGATGGCAACTCTGGCTATCAGTTTTAATAAAATGGCGATACAGGTAAAAGAGTTATTAAGTAATCGAACAACATTATTAGCGGGCATATCTCATGACCTACGAACACCCCTTGCACGTATTCAACTGGCGCTTGAAATGTTACCTGCAAATGCTGACCCTGTTCTGGTGCAAGGCATTCGAGGTGACATAGAACAGATGAACTGTCTGATTGGACAATTTCTTGAATTAAGCAAGACACTTGAAAAAGGTGAACAGCAGAATATCGACATAGTCGAAACACTCGATGATCTGGTTAATTGTGCAAGACGCGGTGGCGCAGACATTCAGTGGCAAAGTGCTGGCCATTGCACTCTGATAAATAACCCCATGGCGATACGACGCATTATTGTTAATCTATTAGAAAATGCCGTGCGTTATGGAAACAACCAGCCGGTTAATATTAGCCACTCGATAAAAGATGAGTTCGTAATTATAAAAATAATGGATAGAGGTCAGGGTATTCCAACGAATGAAATTGAAGCTGTATTTAGACCTTTTCACCGACTTGAACAATCGCGAAATTTAGAAACCGGTGGTACCGGCCTTGGCCTCAGCATTGCACTTCAACTTGCTGAAATTAATAATATTAAATTAAAATTATATGCCAGAAAAAATGGCGGTACCGTGGCAGAAATTATGATTCCGCTGAAACACACCAGTTGAAATAAACCAGGCCGACCTGTGTATGATCTGTGTTTGATATAAGGGAGTTAGTTATTTAATCCAGTCCTGAGGTATCAGGTATTTTTCATATAACTCGGCTTCGGCACTAGCCGCTTCAGGTTGCCAGTTATAACGCCAGCGCACATTAGGTGGCATAGACATTAATATAGATTCTGTTCGACCACCTGACTGCAAACCAAACAGGGTGCCTCTATCGTAAACCAGATTAAATTCAACATAACGACCACGGCGATACAATTGAAAATCACGTTCACGCTCTGTGTATTCTAATGCCTTACGTTTTTGAACAATAGGACGATAGGCCTTAATATAATGATCACCTACACTTTGCATAAAGGCGAAACTTTTTTCAAAACCCCATTCGTTTAAATCATCAAAAAACAAACCACCAATACCCCGTGGTTCATCACGATGTTTTAAATAAAAATATTCATCACACCATTTTTTATAACGTGGAAAAACATCCTCACCAAAAGGCTCACATGCATCTTTGGCTGTTTGATGCCAGTGTTTAACATCTTCTTCAAAAGCATAATAGGGTGTTAAATCAAACCCGCCACCAAACCACCAGACAGGATCTTCACCCTCTTTTTCAGCGATAAAGAAACGCACATTGGCATGAGATGTAGGGACATAGGGATTTTTAGGATGTATCACCAGCGACACACCCATAGCCTGAAAAGACCTACCCGCTAATTCGGGACGATGAGCCGTTGCAGAAACAGGTAATTTACCGCCAAAAACATGTGAAAAATTAATACCTGCGGTTTCAAAAACATCACCATCTGCCATGACACAACTTTTGCCACCACCACCCTGCTCACGTTGCCACTCATCTATTTCAAATGTTTTAGCCGCATCTTCTTCGGTAAGAGCTTCACAAATATTTTTCTGTAATTGCAAAAGATACGTTTTAACAACGTTGATATCAGGGAGGGCTGTTTTTGAACTCACTATTGGAGATTCCTGTATTGTTTTTATAATTTTCTTAAATTTAAATCACTGCTAATGCAGATTTAATCTCTGTTGTTACAGCCATTTTATAATGATTTTAACGGTTTAAGCAGTTTATCAAAGTCACCAGGTTTAACATATTGTATAACTTCTTTTTCTGACTCACTAAGCACTATATCCACACCTTTAGCCGGATATAACCAGTGAATTGCATCACTTTGAGCATCCTCTAACCTTTCGGCTGGTTTGCCAAAACGATTTTCTATTAATTGCGCATCCAGATGTATTGAGGGTAGGTAGGTAATACCCACTATAACCGACTCTTGAAGTAATATGACATCTTCATCTAGTAAGGTCACTTTACGTGTACCACTTTCCAGAGTAGAGATACGTGCGCCCCGATTATATATCTTTTGAATAGTCTCGTCGGATAAATCAAGCGACATCACCATTTTCGATTTTAAGCCAGAAACTTTAACCATATCAAAATAAGCTTCAATCACCGCTGTTGACTGCACAGCTGCGGACGGACTGGGTGCAAACAGATTAATCGCCGCTTTTTCTTTAAATAACTGTTCAGCTTCAGCTACTGTCGTCAGGCCAATTGTTATACCAAAAACACGCGTATTACCACTCGGCAGGTTTTCAATTTGCCATGGATAACCCGTGACACTTATTTCCTGCTTTTTCAGGGATGATACATAAACACCTAAAACGACCGCTAGAATACTGATACCAAAAACAGTTAGAAATACATGTTTACCCATACGTTTACTTCATTCCTGAACAGGTGTCAGGGCATTTTCCGGGTAACGTTCACTTACCCAGTCAGGCAACATCGCGTTTTTAGCCTGATGTAGTGATTCAGACTCAAAAATAATTAAACCCAGTACACTGACCATAACAGGAAGAAATGTGGCTCCACCAAACGCCCAGTGTTGTGGTCGCATATCACCACCAGAAACCATATAAATAATGCTTAACAAACTACCTACAATGGTTAACATAATCAGAAAAAAGCGACTTCGACGAGCTGCAATTTGCCAATGGGCATTCACATACCAGCTCGCACGGGTTTTAGCGCGTTGCGCCCCCCAAAACAGATAAACCAGACTAATTACAGATAAAACAGGAATCACAACAATAAAATGAGTTAAAGAGCTGGCGCTCATTATGGCAACAAAAACAAGAACATGATTAAAAATGAGATTAGTTAAAAAAACTTCATGGGGAACACGGGCTTTTTTAATATCTTCAGGTGAGATATCGAATTTCATATAATTAGACCAGTTAACCAAAACAGGCTAAATTATAACATTAATGAACGCTTAAATACGCCTTACTTTATGAGGCAAATAGTCGCAAATAGTTGTCTTTACTCAACTCAGCTATATTTTCCAGCTTATTGCCTCTTACCTCAGCCAGACACTCCGCTACATGTCCTACCCAACCTGGATGATTTTGCTTACCTCGATGTGGTACGGGTGCCAGATAAGGTGAATCAGTTTCGATTAAAAAGCGGTCATCAGGTACTTTTCGAGCAACTTCACGAAGGGTTTCGGCATTACGAAAGGTCACAATGCCAGAAAATGAAATATACATCCCCATATCCAGTGCCTGTTTTGCCATATCCCAGCTTTCAGTAAAGCAATGCAGCACGCCACCACAGGACTCAACCCTGCCTTCTTTAAGCAGCTTAAGTGTATCTTCCTGTGCATCACGGGTATGAATAATAACCGGTTTATTTAGCTCATTAGCAGCTTCTAGATGCACATTGAAACTCGATATCTGCTGTTCTCGTGTGTCTTTGGAGTAAAAATAATCCAGCCCGGTTTCGCCTATCGCGACAACTTTCGGGTCTGCACCCAGTTCTACAAGCTGCTGCAGTTTTACCGTATCATCTTTTGTATCACAGGGATGAACACCGACTGAAATATCAATATTATTTCTATCCTGTACCAGTGATTTCATTGCCGGATATTCTTCCAGACTAATTGATACACAAAGCAGGCGTTCAACCTGAGCTCGATGGATAGTATCCAGAAGTTCAGAAAAATTATTATCAAAATCTTTTAGATCGATACGATCAAGGTGGCAATGAGAGTCTATA
>JAPHRB010000173.1 GCA_026197015.1 Gammaproteobacteria bacterium
CAGTATCTACTACATCCACTCTATTCTCATCCCTTACTGACATCCACACATGCTCTCCTCTTGGGCTAAATTCCATATGTAATACCGCTTTGCCCGGTTTGAGTGTTTTTATAATCTCCAATGTTTCAGTATCAATGACCTGTATCGTATCATTTCTAGGGTGCGCAAAATTAACCCACATTTGTTTATGGTCAGGACGCGACATTACAAAAATTGGCTGCCCGTGTACCGCTATTGCTTTTACCTGTTTCCAGTTTTTATCCATTACCAACACTTCATAATGACCTACCGCGGGTAACAACATTTTATCACCAGCCATTGCCCAGCCTTCTAAATGCGGCATTTTATAAACAGGTAATTTTTCTTTACCTTTGCCATAATGATCCATAATACGTATTACACCTTTTTCAAGATGCCATAGATCTAACATAGCTAAACCATCTTCACCAAACAGGCCTGCTATATAATAACGCCCATCTGGTGTGACCAGACCATCATAAGGTAATAAACCAATATCCTTGAATTTAGTTATTACGGGTTTTTCAATATTTTTCATATCAACAACCCATATTTCACCTGCATCGTATAAACCAAACACAAATAACTGTCCTGGCGCATCAATCAAACCTACCGTTTTAGATTGTTTACCATCTGCATAAATTGCAGGTATATTTGCTATCAGCTCAAGCGTATCTGAATTAAATATTTTTACACCACCGGGTTTATAGTTAGAAACGGCTATGAGTTTTCCATCTTGCGATATTGCGCCTCCAATACTGTTTCCAGATTGCATAACTCGTTTAACTATTTTTTGTTGCAGCACATCAATTTTAGTTAAACCTCCATCACGACCAAACACGTATCCATATCGTGCATCACGAGAGTACACAATAGAGGCATGTGACAGATCACCTAAGCCTTTTATGGTGGCAAGCGAAGTATTACCCGTATGCTCAACTAATTGAACCTGGCCAATAGCACGCTCAATGATAAGCCCAAGATCCCCCGTGCCTCGCAGGTTTTGTGATGAACAGGCGCTTAAGAATAATACTGATATTAGAGGGAGAATTTTTTTCATAGTTTTCTTCTAGTTAGATTGTCCGTCATTGCTGATAAAATCATCTGCAATGATTTTAAACAGGCTCTACCTGACCCGCAAGGGCTGAAGGCAGGAGCCCGAAGTTATGCTTGTGCAAGGAATCTAGTGACAGTCGTAATAGTTAGGGATGCTGGATCCTCGACACAAGCATTCGAGAACGACAAATTTAAAATTTTAATTTAAAAAAATGCAGAGATTAATTCAAACCTTCACGCAAAATTTTAACAATCGAATTTATATCTTTATCAGACAACAGGCTTTTCCATGGAGGCATTGGTGTTCCTGGTCGCCCCTCCTTAATGGTGATAAAAAGCAGCTCATCTGGTTTGTCTTTTAATGATTCTGCAAGAAGCGCTGGACCCAGGCCACCTTTTAAAGTCATTCCATGGCAGGAACCACAATCATGTTTAAGTAAGTGCTGTAATTCTTGCTGACGATTATCTGAAGCATGTGCATAACGACTCAGAGACAATATCACGAATAGAGTAAAGCTAAACGTCTGCAGTATGTTGCCTGATTTTAACATCAATTCCTTCTTCAAGCGTATCTGTAGCGGTGGAAAACCAGTCTAACTCTTCAGCAAAATTAACCACATTGCCGATGATAATTAAAGCAGGTGAACTAATAGACATATCGATAACATCTGTCGGCAGTTGATCCAGAGTAGACAGACAACGTCGTTGACTGTTTTTTGTGCCATTTTCAATAGCAGCTGCAGGTGTATCAGCCGATAATCCCGCCTCAATTAACTGTTTTCTTAACTGAGGCAAACTGGCAAGCCCCATATAAAACACCAGTGTCGTATCTTTATCTGCAAGGCTTTTCCAGTTTAAATCTAATGGTTTATCCGCCCGGCAATGACCTGTTATTAATCGAACACTGGATGCAACACCACGATGTGTTAGGGGTATGCCAGCATAGGCACTACAGGCAGACGCTGCGGTTATACCTGGCACATATTCAAAATCAATATTATGTTTTACCAGATAACTTGCCTCTTCACTACCCCGGCCAAAAATAAAGGGGTCTCCACCTTTTAATCTAACAATTTTTCTATCTTTTTTAGCCAGCTTAACCAGTAATTCATTTATCTCGTCCTGGTTCATATGATGTTTACCAGACGCTTTACCTACATATATTTTTTTCACACCATGCGGTATTAACTCACGAATTTCTTCTGACACCAATCTATCATAAACAATAACATCTGCCTGTTGAATCAGTCTGTATGCTTTAAGAGTTAAAAGATCGGGATCACCAGGGCCCGCACCAACAAGTGAAATGAGAGCATTACTTTTTAACATGCACAGTACCTGTCATCTCAGGGTGTGGGCCACATCTATATGGGAATGTTCCAGCCTTATCAAACTTTCTCTGATAAGACTCATCAGGAAATATATAGTCAGGCTCTACTTCATTTAACTGTTTAAACCAGACACTGTGATACTGACGTTTTTCTTTATTTGTCCATCTCACCGTTGTACCTGGTGTTACCGTTATTTCCTGTGGTTCAAATTTATATTTGATAATATCAACTGTAACGACATTTTCCGCTGCGTACAGATAAATAGGAAAAACAAACACCAGGCCAATTATTAAAACCAGTGTTAGAAACATTTGTACTACATATATTCTGTATTTCATGTTTTTCCTTTTATCTTTAAACTAAGCTTATTACTTAAAAATAAATTTTATAAATAATAACTATTGCTTAACCGCATTAATCTCAGCTTGTGCATTATCAAAACCAAATTTATAACCAATTGATACATGGTGATAACGTGCAGTTGTGTAATCATCATGAATTGCGAATCCAAAGTTATATACCTTTGCCGTATCCATACTAATATCACCCGGTTTATCAGACTTAAGTTTACGCGTCATTTCAACTGTCCACATGCCTGAATTAAGGCTCGCAGTAAACTCAACATTCTGACCATCATGTGGCACACGCTCGCTTAAAACATGACCATTTTCTGAAACTTTCTGGCCTGCTTTATAACGCACGATATCCATATAATGACCCGCATCAAACTCAGTTTTTAACTCACCTTCTTCTTTTAGTTTATCCCAGCCACCAAGCGCTTTACCGCCACGGCCTTTTAACTCAAGTTTAGTACGGCTTTCTGTTATATATTTAGTCACACCATCGCTTGCATTTTTAAGCGCTGTCGCATCTACAGCTGACTGCTCTGGAGCGAACGGCATGCTGCGTAAATCAGCATGACAGGTTCCCCAACAACCGGCTCTATCTGCATACTCAACTTCATCTGTAGCAAACATAATGGCAAGTTTAACTTGATTATCCGGATCCATTTTTCCGCCTTCAACAAAGGGTGCCGGTGTATGTTCTGCATCGGCCCATTCAAATCTCATATGCAGGTTTTCACCGTCATGAGTTGACTGAACTTTAACCGGGAAACTTCCACGTTTACCGGGAATAACAGTAGGCTCCATACCGTGGTCCTTATCTTTACCTACTTTCATGTCTTTTTCGCCAGCTACTATTTTGGCACCCATATCGGCGAGTTCTTCTTCATGACAATCAAAACAACGATCACCCGATGTAAATGCACGTTTACCACCGTGTTGACGACCTAATACCCATTCAACTGAAGACTGACCTGGATAAAACAAAACTACTTCTCTAGCGGGTACAGCAGACCAGTTAACACTGCTTCCACCTGTAGATGAAGTTGCTGCTGCGGGTGTTGCGGCTTCTGGAGCAGCGGCAGGTTTTTCCTGTACAACAGGTGCGGCTGCTTTCTCTGCAGGTGCTATTGGTGCAACTTCGGCTGTTTCAACTGTTGCAGGTTTTTTATCTGCATTTTGCTGTTCTAAATATGCAACCCATTGAGCTGGCATAGGTTTGATAAAGTCAGGATTTGGCGCTTCTAACACTTCCATCGCTTCTTCATCCATCTGGTCATGCACTTTATTATGAGCAATACCTTTATGACAATCGATACAGGTATTACCCGCTTCCATTGCATTAATATGTTGTTTTCTGGCTCGACCTTTCTGTTTTTCAGGGTTCATAGTTGAGAAGTCATGACAGTTACGACATTCTCGAGAATCTGTTTCTTTCATTGTGCGCCATACGTTTTGCGCTAGATGTAATCTTTTATTATCAAACTTTTCCGGTGTATCAATTGTGCCTAATACTTTATGTAATACTTCATTACTTGCCTGTATTTTACGCACCACTTTATGCACCCAGGGACGCGGCACATGACAATCTGAACAGGTTGCTCTTACACCCGCACGGTTTGTATAGTGAATTGTTTTATTGTATTCCTGATAAACATTTTCTTCCATTTCATGGCACGATATGCAGAATTCCAGTGTATTGGTTACTTCCATTGCTGTATTAAAACCACCCCAGAAGACCACACCTATAACCATAAAAAATAAGGCGACACCTACGGTGGTACCCAGGATTATTTTTCTGGAAAGCATTTTTGCATAAAGATTAAACATATTAATGTCCGTCAGAATTAGTAATTATTATTAATTAAATGAGGGCGGGTACTGCTACCCGCCCATCAAGTACTTCTTTTAAGTTACGTGATGAACACGATTGTGTACATTGAACTTACCAGTTGGTGCATAGAAACCCTTGATACGCGTTTTCTCTTTAAGCGTTTTCGCATCATAGATTACAATCTCACCATTTGGTTTCAGAGAATCTGCACGATTCCAGATTGAAACCCAAACTTCAGATCCGTCAGCATTAAATTCAAAGTGAACCGCTGCATAACCTTTCTTGGTTGTTAACTGAATAGTTTTAACAATCTCACGGGTTTTCTTATCGATAACCTGTACTGACTGCTGAACTTCTGGCTCAGGCGTTTTAGTCTGGTCAGCCCAAACATAATCAGACTTAGGATGCGTTCTTAAGAATACACCCGGACCATCTGTTTCAACTGTGTAACACTCTTTCCACGCGGCTTTTTTATGCGCTTTAGGATCATTACCCCAAACAGTAACCAGACCTGTACCTAAGTGGGTTGTACCAGATACAGGGCCACATTCAGGATCAATCCAGTTTGCACCAGGACCAGGATGCGGAAGTTTATCAACATCTATCATTGCTTCTAACTTACGATCTTTAGTATCAATGATTACCATCTTGTCAGAAGCATTTGCCGCGATCTGGAAGTAACGACCCGTTGGATCGAAGAAACCATCATGCAGAAATTTAGCTGAATCGATTTTATCGATACGCAGGTTTTCGATATCAGAATAATCAACCTGCCACATCTGACCCAGTTCCTTCATAGAAACCATCCAGGTAGGTGCCATAGGCGTGTCATAAACTGCTGCTACGCGTGATTCTTCAACATAGTCACCATCAACGTTTACACCACGAGATGAAACAACCTTAATTGGCATCATTGTTTCAGCTTCAAGAATTACGAAATGTGGTGGCCAGTAAACACCGCCAATAACGTATTTACCATCACCCGATACGGCAACGTCACGTGCATCATAACCAACCTGCACTGAAGCAACCTTCATTTTATCAGGCTTCGCCCACAGGTCTACCTTAGTCATCAAACCGTCACGACCCATGATGTACCAGAAACGACCGGGATCTTTGGACTTTAATGTATCATGATGTTCAACTGCTTTTAATACATGTACCGCGTAACCCGTATCGATATGCGTTACGATTTCATGCTTATCACCATCAACCACGGCAATTTTACCCGCGTCACGTTCGATAACCAGGAAGAAGTTCTGCCAGTTACGATTATGCTGTGGTTTAGTTGGGTAATCTTTAGGCTGCACAAACACCTTATGACGCTCTTTCATCAGTGATAAAGGCATTTCAGGTGGTTTTGGTGGATCAATCTGAATATATGTTGCTAATAGACTGATTTCTTTCTTCGTCATAATGTCGTCGAAGTTGTTCATACCACCTTCTGTTCCCAGAGTGATAATTTTTTCTAGACGCTGCTGACCTTTTTTCAGAGTGTTTTCAGGTTCCAGATTTTTACCCGTGGCACCTTTTCTTAAAACACCATGACAACCTGCACAACGTTGAAAATAAAGCGAATCGGCCTTCTTAAAGTCTGCCTCACTCATTGTCGGCTGTTTCGCCTTAGCGAAACTAATCGCCGGAATTACTGCCGAAGCAGTAATAGCTAATAAACTTGCTGTTACTAATTTAGATATCAATTTTTGCTGCATTTCGCTTCTCTCCTAATGGATAAAAGATTGTTATGCAGATGATTTCTGTGGGGCTAATTTCTGCAATTTATCAAAAAACCACATTATTCATCTGTACGTGAGTTAATAACCCATAAAAAACCAACATAATATCAGAATCCTCATGAATTACCTCCTTGGTGGTATAGAGTAGAATCCATTAGCACTTTACTAACCTTGACTTTCGTCAAGCCGAATAATTGCATTTAAGAAAATAAGGTTATTTTGATATATAAC
>JAPHRB010000087.1 GCA_026197015.1 Gammaproteobacteria bacterium
AACCAATGGATGTAGCGTCGTTTGTAAATGCAAATGACATTAGTGGTGTAATCCTGGGTTAAAACCCCGGGTTTACGCGTGAATAATTTTAATCTTTATATACGCTCTTTAACCATTCAGGCGTAATATTTAAATTTATTGTAGAAATCATGCCAGGCAAAAATAAAAATAATGAAACTTCCCTCGCTTCACGAAAAGCGGCGTTAAATATTCTTTTGTCTGTATTAAGAGATGATGGAAAGTCGCTCTCATCGCTTACGCATTTAACAGAAAATATTGACGCACGTGATGCTGCTTTTGCACGTATGTTAAGTTTTGGTGTGTTACGTTTTTATCAGCAATTAGAGGCACTGCTCAAACCGTTTATAAAAAAACCACTTAAAGTTAAAGATATTGATGTTCAGTTAGTTATGTTGATGGCTGTTTATCAAATAGTGTATAGCAGGGTTCCGGAATTTGCAGTTGTTGATTCCGCAGTACAGCAAATTCGTAAGTCGAAGAAAAAATGGGCCGCGAGCATGGTAAATGCAGTGCTGCGGAGTTTTCTGCGTCAAATTGAAAACAAAGAGCTGCAAGAAGTGATAGCAGAACTTGAAACTGAAGAAGCAATTTATTCACATCCTCAATGGATTATAAACAGGATGAAAGAGGATTGGCCTGAAAGCTGGAGAGAGATACTTCAGGCCAATAATCAACAGGCACCGATGACGTTAAGAATAAATCTGCAAAAAACTACATTAGATGACTTTATAACTGAGCTTGAAAAAGATTTTGAAATTAGTGCTGAAAAGATACCCGGCATACCCACTGCAATTAAACTTGAGCAGGCTCGTGATGTAAAACAGCTACCCGGATTTAATAAAGGCTGGTTTTCTGTGCAAGATGCAGGTGCTCAGCTTGCAGCGCAAATATTACAGCCGAAAGCGGGAGATTATATTCTGGATGCCTGCGCTGCGCCCGGCGGAAAAACGGCACATATGTTTGAAATGCAAGCGGATATTACGCTTACAGCACTGGATATTTCGCAAAGCAGGTTAAAGCGAGTAGAAGAAAACTGTCAACGTTTAGGGTTTAAGCCAAAATTAATAACCGCGGATGTTACCGAAGTTGAAAAATGGTGGGATGGTAAACAGTTTGACAAAATTTTACTTGATGTGCCTTGTTCAGCTGTTGGTGTTATCAGGCGTCACCCGGATATCAAACATTTACGATGGGATGAAGATATAGAAACGCTGGTGCAGCTACAGAGAGATATATTGCTTAAAAACTGGCAATTATTAAAATCCGGCGGGTTTCTTTTATATGCAACCTGCTCATTATTTAAAGCAGAAAATGAACAACAGGTGACGTGGTTCCTGCAGCAAAACGAAGATGCCAGTCTGGTCGATTTAACTAGTGTTGTCTCTTTGGCAGCAGGTCAGGAATCTTCAGCTCCCGGTTTACAGTTATTCCCGGTAAGTGGTGATAATGATGGTTTTTATTACGCATTACTTGAAAAGGCTTAAAGGTATCTGTTCTGGTAAGAGCCTGTTGTTTACGCCTATAAGCACAATTCTTATGTATGTTAGTCAGTCGTAAGCTTCAAAAGCTAATTTAAAGAAATAATCGTTTGGCTAATGCATCGTTTATAACTGGAAAATAACCCATAAAGGCGTAAACTTCGCGATTACACTTAACCCTGGTAAGGATATAAGCTTTCCAGGATAACTTGAAGTTAAGATATGAAAATTCTGATTCTTG
This sequence comes from Gammaproteobacteria bacterium, assembly GCA_026197015.1. Taxonomy (GTDB): domain Bacteria; phylum Pseudomonadota; class Gammaproteobacteria; order SZUA-229; family SZUA-229; genus SZUA-229. The sequence goes on from JAPHRB010000087.1 coordinate 1,741, forward strand.
GGGCTGGGCAGGTAGGCTCATCAGTAGCGGCCAATCTTGCATCTGAAGCAAATGATATAACGCTAATTGATCACCGTGTTGAAGTGCTTAATGAGCTTCAAGACCGGCTTGATATTCAAACCGTGGTTGGTAATGCGGCTCATCCTAATATTCTTGAGCAGGCTGGCATTGAAGATGTGGATATGCTCATTGCGGTAACCAATAGCGATGAAGTAAATATGATCGCCTGTCAGGTTGCCTGGACTCTGCATCACACGCCCACCAAAATTGCACGCATCCGTTCATCGCAATACCTCAAGCATAATGAACTATTCAAGGGCAATGCTGTACCCGTTGATGTAATTATTAGTCCTGAAGAAATTGTAACAAATTACATATTTAATATTATTGAATACCCCGGTGCTTTACAGGTATTAGATTTTGCTGACGGTAAAGTCGTGCTTGTTGGTTTGCGCGCTTATTACGGGGGGCCACTGGTTGGTCATCAGTTAAGTGAGTTACCTAAACATACACCCGGAACCGATACACGAGTTGCAGCAATTTATCGACGGGATCGTGCGATTATTCCAAGAGGTCACACCGTCATAGAAGCCGGCGACGAAGTCTTTTTTATTGCCGCACGTGGTGATATTCGTGTAGTAATACGCGAGTTACGAAAACTCGATAAGCGTAACAAACGAATTATAATAGCGGGAGGTGGCAATATTGGTAAACGTCTTGCCGAACGTCTGGAAAAACGCCATCAGGTGAAAATTGTAGAGCGTAATGCCGATCGTGCTTTTTACCTTTCTCAGACACTTGCTAAATCAGTGGTTTTATTGGGTGATTCGGCGGATGAAGAATTATTGTTAGAAGAAAATATAGATAGTATGGATGTTTTTTGTTCTGTAACGAATGATGATGAAGCAAATATTTTATCAGCAATGTTGGCTAAAAAACTAGGCACACGAAAAACCATGTCGTTGATTAATCGCCCCGCTTATGTTGATTTAATGGAAAATCAGGAAGCAATTGATGTTGCTATTTCTCCAGAGCAGGTGACTATTGGTGCATTATTAACGCATGTAAGGCGAGGTGATGTTGTCGCAGTGCACTCATTGCGTCGTGGAGCTGCAGAAGCAATTGAAGCTATTGCTCATGGTGATAGTGGCAACTCTAAAGTTATTGGAAAATTAATTGAAGAGATAGACCTTCCAGAAGGCACAACGATTGGTGCAATAGTACGTGGTGAAGAAGTAATTATTGCGCATCATGATACAGTTATAGAGTCTGAAGATCATGTGATTATGTTTTTAGTAGACAAGAAAAAAATTAATGATGTTGAGCGCCTGTTTCAGGTGGGCATTACATTTATCTAAGGTAAGTTATTTTGCACTTTACTGTTATTCAGCGTATTTCTGGCATTTTAATAATGCTCTTCAGTTTTACATTGCTGCCTCCTATAATTATTGACTTTATATACCTGGAAAATGCAGCCTACGCATTTTTTGCGGCATATATAGTATTGCTAATAACGGGTTTTGTTTTATGGTTACCCGTTAAAAACTCAAAAAAAGACTTGCGCCTCAGGGATGGTTTTATTGTTGTTGTGCTGTTCTGGTTTATATTAAGTATAGCTGGGACATTGCCTTTGATACTTTATGAGCAACTTGATATATCAGTAACAGACGCATTTTTTGAATCGGTTTCTGGTTTAACAACTACCGGCGCAACGGTTATTACCAACCTGGATAGCTTGCCTCATTCCATACTTTTTTATCGCCAGGAATTACAATGGTTAGGTGGTATGGGTATTATCGTATTGGCAGTTGCGGTTTTGCCCATGCTTGGAATTGGTGGTATGCAGCTTTATAAGGCAGAAACTCCGGGGCCTATAAAAGACAGGAAATTAACACCTCGTATAACTGAAACAGCAAAAGCACTCTGGTATATTTATTTAACCTTAACCATAATGTGTGCATTAGCATACTGGTTTGCAGGAATGAATATATTTGATGCGGTAACGCACAGTTTCTCAACAGTAGCTATTGGTGGCTTTTCTACTCATGACGCTAGCCTGGGATATTTTGATGATGCTGAAATTGAAATTGTCGCAATAATTTTTATGTTTTTAGGTGGAGTTAATTTCGCATTACATTTTGTGGCATTTAGAAACTGGAGTTTTAGATCTTATTTAAAAGACGCGGAATTCAAAGTTTATTTTCAGGTTTTATTATTTGTTTCAATAGTTTCTGTTGTTTTTTTGCAATTCACTGATGTTACGGATAGTTATAGCGAATCAATTTTGTTAGGTGTTTTTCATGTGGTGTCTGTAGGCACCACAACTGGTTTTGTAACAACTGAATTTCATTTGTGGCCGAGTTTTCTACCCGTGTTATTACTTTTTACAAGTTTTATTGGCGGTTGTGCAGGTTCAACCGGTGGTGGCTTGAAAGTGATACGCGTTATTCTGTTGTTAAAGCAGGGGATGCGTGAAATGACAAGATTGATTCATCCAAAGGCTGTTATTCTGGTTAAGATTGGTAGAAAACCGGTAGCCGATTCAGTAGTTGATGCAGTATGGGGCTTTTTTGCTATTTATGTGGCGGTATTTGTAATAATGATGCTGTTGTTAATGGCAAGCGGGCTTGATCAAATAACGTCGTTTTCTGCGGTGGCTGCAACGCTTAATAATTTAGGCCCTGGTTTAGGAAAAGTAGCATCAAACTATGCATCAATTAATGATTTTTCTAAGTGGGTGCTGAGTTTTGGTATGTTATTAGGTCGTCTTGAAATATTCACGCTTCTGGTATTACTTACGCCTGCATTCTGGAGAAAATAGTGCCAGACTGGAATTCGGTATATACAGAAAAGTCAGTTGAAAATTCTACTCCAGCAGATGTGTTATTAAAAAATAGCCATCTATTGTCCTGCAAAGGTAAAGCGCTTGATTATGCAAGCGGTTTAGCCGGTAACGGAATTTATCTCGCAAAAAATGGTTATAACGTGAAAGCCTGGGATATGTCAGATGTTGCTGTCGAGAAAATTAACCAGTACGCCAGGAATAATAACCTGTTATTAAACGCTGAAGTTTATGATCTGGAAAACAATTCGCCTAAAATACAAAACCAGTATGACGTGGTTGTAGTGAGTTATTTTTTACATCGTGAAACTTTACGTTATTTGTATGATGTTTTGAAAAAAGGCGGGCTGTTGTTTTATCAGACTTTTAGTGGTTTGCAATATAAAGAACAGGGGCCCGCTAGAAAAGCCTTCAGACTTAAAAAAAATGAATTACTGGATGTTTTTTCAGATATGCAGTTGTTGTATTATCGTGAAGATGATGAAAATGCAAACGGCCCGGAAAGCAAACAGGGTCAGGTCTTTTTTGTGGCAAAAAAATGAATCAAAAGAAAAAAATAAAACCAAAAAGTTCACTGGTCTATGATACGTCTTTTAAACTAGAATATTTAAAACCGGCATACTGGGGTGTCTGGGTTTCAGTTGTGTTTTTATGGCTGTTCATGTTTTTGCCCGGCTTCTTACTGGATGGGCTGGCAAATAAACTTGGTGATTTGATTAGGAACATAAATAAAAAAAGACGAAGAATAGCCAGAAAAAATATCGATTTGTGTTTTCCTGAATTAAATGATGAAGAAAAAAAAGAGTTAATTAGACGAAACTTCAGGCACCAGGCAAGAAGTATTTTATATTATGGCATTATCTGGTGGGCACCAAAATTTATTCTTAAAAAAAGAATTGTATTTCAGGGGCAGGAAAATATTGAGGCATCATTAAATAATAATCGCTCGGTTATTTTTATGGCGGCTCATAGTCTTGGCCTGGAAGCCGCGGTTTCAGCAGCAACAATGAGTTATCCGTCATCGGGGCCATTTAATCCAATGAAAAATAAACTGGTGGACTGGTTTGTTGCCAAAGGGCGTTCTCGTCACGGTGGTATTTTGTACACCAGAGAAGCAGGTTTGCGGCCTATAATAAAAGACGTGCGAGGCGGTTGCACTATGTTTTATTTACCAGACGAAGATCTTGGCGCAGAGCGTTCAATTTTTGCTCCGTTTTTTGGTATTGAAAAGGCCAGTGTTCCCGTTTTAGGTCGCCTGGCAAAATCATGCAAAGCCGATGTTCTGCCCTGCATGGCCTGTTATGACGAAGAAAGGCATCGTTACAATATTCATATACTGCCCGCATTAAAAGATTTTCCAACGGGTGATGATTATGAAGATACCCTGGTCATGAATAAATCTCTTGAAGAAATAATCAGGTTATGCCCGTCGCAGTATTTCTGGATTATGAAGTTGTTTAAAACAAGGCCTGTCGGTGAGGCGAAATTGTATTGAATAGAAAATAATATTCCAGACTAATAAAACCGAAAACTGATAAAAGCTGATCGCATTTTGGCATTATATATTGGCTATTTAGAAGGTGTATTAATCGTTTTTATTGACCAAAGCTGACATTCAGGTAAATCATTAGAGACGACTTCTTTCACCACAGGCTGTGTGAAAACTCTAATAAGGATATAATAAGTCTTTCCAATGTGAGGCCATCTAATGAGTGGATTCATACAGGGCGAAGCCCGGCACCAAACCACCTTATTTCCCGAAGCCCTCGACGACTACATAAAAGAAGAAAATCCCATCCGTGTTATTGATGCCTTTGTCGATGGTATTGATCTTTTACGTCTAGGTTTTAAAGTCATACCTGCTGACACCGGCCGACCTGGCTATCACCCATCGATAATGCTCAAGTTATTTATTTATGGTTACCTAAACCGCATCCAGTCATCACGTCGCCTAGAAAGAGAAGCCGGTCGTAATGTTGAGTTGATGTGGTTATTAGAACGGCTCTCACCCGACTTTAAAACCATTGCCGATTTTAGAAAAGACAATAGCCGAGGCATCAAGAATACCTGTCGCACATTCATTGATCTTTGTCGCCAGATGAATATGTTTACCGATACGGTAGTTGCTATTGATGGTAGTAAATTCAAAGCGGTTAATAACAGTAAAAAGAATTACACACCATCAAAATTAAAGTTTCATGTTGATCGGTTTGAAAAGCATCTCGCTGAGTATTTAAAGCAGCTTGATGATGCCGATAAAAATGAGAGCCAGCCTGTTGATAATGAAGTAATAAACGACAAAATATCCTGGCTTAAAAAAAGACTGGTTAAGTTAAAAGCCATGGAAGAAAAAGTGAACAAGCATCCTGAAAAACAAGTGTCTACCACCGATCCTGATTCCCGGCTAATGAAAACAAAAGGCATGAGTCGACTCGTTTGTTACAACGTGCAAAGCGCTGTTGATTGCAAGCACCATCTTATTGTTGCTCATGAAGTGACGAATAAAACGGATAGGGGGCAGCTATGTCGGATGGGCAAGAAGACACAAGCAGCACTGAAGGAAAAGGATATCACAGTGATTGCCGATAAAGGTTATTACAGTGGAGTTGACATAAAAGACTGTCAGGACAATGGAATGGCCGTTATCGTACCGAAAGGCGATACTTCAGGCAGTGAGAAAAAAGGGATCTTCAACCGCTCACTGTTTAAGTACGATGAAGATAAAGATATCTATATCTGCCCTGCAAATAAGGAAATGACATATCGTTTTTCGAGCATCGAAAAAGGCCTAACCATGAAACGGTATTTTTTAGACATCATGACCTGCAGAGCATGTCATCTTAAACCCAATTGTTCGAAAGGTAAGCAGCAGCGCAGAATAGCGCGTTGGGAGCATCAAGGTAAAATTGACCGTATGGAAGATTTAAAGGCAACCTTGCCAAATAGTATGTTGATAAGAAAACAAACGGTAGAGCATCCATTTGGAACGATTAAATCCTGGATGGGATCGACACACTTTTTAACCAGACGTTTCAAAAATGTCAGTACGGAAATGAACCTTCATGTGTTGGCTTATAACCTGACAAGAATGATAAAAATAAAAGGTACTCAAGGATTAATCTGTGCGATGCAGACCCAGTGAGTCTCAACTCACTTCAACCTTTGTTTTAGCACTCTGTTAAGGTGAATTTAATGAGATTACAGAGGTTGTAAATTTTGATGATACTTTTTTATGAGCTAAAGTAGCTTACCACCAGAACCTTTATGTGCAGCTAGAATGGATATTACGTTGGTGAACATATAGAAAAGTGAGTTTTCACACAGCCTGACCACACAGGCGACACTGAGTAATAGAGCACTTTTTAGAAGAATTCGTACAGAGCGGACATATAGAAAATATACCAGATAGAAAAATTTAGCTATAAGTGGACGCTTATAAGTTAGTTAAAATTTAATATCCCCGTATCCTTAATTCGTCCCCTTTAACTATTGACTTACAAACATATATACTCGGTGACACAAAAAATGGAAGTTGCATTTCCAGAAGCAATCTGTTTATTTATAAAAAATCTTACAGGTCGTGTAAATTGACCTCAAAGTCGTAGTTTAGCTTTACTGCGCCATTTTTATAACCAAGGTGACGTAAGTAATATCAAGAGGGGTATGATAATTGGTGAATATAATCTTAAAAAAAGAGGCATTCATGGCATTAAAGAAAGTCATGGAGTCTTACTCGCCAATATCAGATGAAACCTGGAAAAAATTGGAAGCTATTTGTACTTTCAAAAGCATTAAAAAAAACTGCAATCTCTATAATAGTGGTGAAGTCCCCGAGACATTTTCTTTTGTTTGCTCTGGTTTATTTAGAGCATTCACAATAGACAATAATGGCACTGAGTACAATAAAATATTTTTTGACGAAGGAAAGTTTCCAGGCTCAATGACAGCACTGTTAACCTCTACGCCATCACAACTTACAATTGAATCATTAGAGCCGTCTTCCGTCGTGCTAATTAATTTTAAAGATTATCGGAGGTTATTGTTAAAAACGCCTGATTTAATGCTATTTCATATTTTCTATTTAGAAAGAAACTGGTTGCTTGCTAAAGATGCTCGAGAAATAGAGATAGTTCAGGAAGACGCCTTCCAAAGATACTCCCGATTTTTACAGGAGTATCCATTAATCTGCGCGAGAATAGCTCAATATCATATTGCTTCACACTTGGGGATAACACCGACACAACTAAGTCGAATTCGAAAAAAAATCTAATTTATCAACCTATGTAAATGCAATCAGATATTTTCCTCAGTATTCTAGTTACTACTTGGTAACATATTGAGGTAGTTAAAGTGAATATTATAAAAGCATTGAACTGGCGTTACGCAGTAAGACAATTTTCAGATGAGGCAATAGATGAGTATCAGCTTCAGGAATTATTAAACGCAGCCCGTCTGAGCGCCTCATCTTATGGATTGCAGCCTTACCAACTGTTAGTAGTGCAATCAGCTGATATTCGACAGAAATTATTAGCTCACTCTATGGGGCAGGATAAAGTTGCCCATTGCTCACACCTTCTCATATTAGCCGCTCGCACCAATATTGGTGATGATATCGTCAACCATTATATGCAAAAGTTATCCACTGCCCGGGAAATTCCTTTAACTGATTTACAAGGTTTCTCTGATCATATTAAAGAGGGCTTTGAAATTATGAGCGAGCAACAAAAACAGGATTGGGCGCATCAACAGGCGTATATAGCGCTAGGGAACTTATTGACCTGTGCTGCCATAATGCAGATTGATACTTGTCCGATGGCTGGTTTCGAGGCCAAAGGTTATGACAAAGTGCTAGGGCTAGCTGAGAAAAGTTTAACTACTACGGTCATATGCCCAATCGGTAAACGTCACCCGAATGACTCAAGTGCATACATGCAAAAAGTCCGTTTAAATCATGATGAAATGGTAATAAGATTATAATCATGAGTTACTTATGGTTGTTAGCGCTTATGGGTGGCGCAGCTATTGCGACTCAGGCCAGTATGAATGCCCACATTGGCGTGTTACTTAAAAGCTCGCTAATCGGGACAACCATTGCTTTTATGCTTAGTGGGTTATTCACCTTCATCGCGGTTCTTGTTTCGACAAAACATTACCCACAATGGGAAGCGATAAGGTCAGTACCACTCTATCTATGGTTTACAGGTAGTTTGCTTAGTGCTTTTGGTGTCGCTGTATTCTATTACTTAATTCCTAAAATGGGAGTAGGCCCAATGATGACTTATGCGCTAACAGGTCAAATTTTAATTGCAATGTTAGCATCTCACTTTGGTTGGTTTGGCTTACCCATTAAGCCGGTTAACGCGGACAAACTAATCGGCATGGTAGCTTTATTAGCGGGTATTCTGCTGGTCAACCGGGAGTGATTGTATGGAACTCAATGAGCTTAATAAGGCTAATATCGACAACCTCACCAGCCTCTGGAAGAAAATGGGTGTTCAGCCTGGAAGCTCATTATCGACTGTTAAAAATTTTAATAAATCATTAAGTTGGCCGCACCGTTGTTGGTTTGACTGGGAAATAAATACTCAGGAAATATCTTCAATAGATAACATTATTCCTCATTTAGAG
>JAPHRB010000107.1 GCA_026197015.1 Gammaproteobacteria bacterium
AAGAGGCTTCTCGCCAGCTCTTCATGAAACGCATCAATTCATAACCAACTACAGGGTGTTGTTGAACTTCTTCACGCTGCTCTTCGGTCAGTTTATCTTTACAATTAATAATTTCAAGCGGCAATAACGCCATACCTGCATCATGCATATAAACTGCGGCTGCCAGTTGATTTGGGTTCACTGGCCGCCCCGCCTGATCATTCATTTTAAGTGCCAGGCGTAACATCCTGTGTACTCGACCACTCCAGTATTTCGCACGCGACTCTAATGGCTCAGCCAGAGCACGAAAGAATATAAAGTCATCACTTTCTTCTACACCATAGGCTGATAACTCTTCCTCATCAGGTATATTTTTTGAGAATAAATTAACTAAAGAGTCACTAGTTGTAATACTGGTTTCTATTATCTCAATGCTTGGATCTAGAAGTAATAAAGCATCTTTTATAACAGCACTTCGACTTATATTATCTGCTGTTCCTATCGCATCAATACTTTCACAAATTCGCGGCATTCGTGTTAAAAGTACGCAGCGATCTTCACCATCGATTATCTTTTCCATAACAATTTTAATATCATCGATTGCGAGTAAAATTAAATCGCTCAAGACCGTTTCAAACTTCAGGTTTTTTAATCTTAGCTGTTGTAACAAGCCAGTTAAGCTGATGATCATCGGCTCTATTGCTTCCAGCCCTACGTCTTTAAGAGATTTTTTTATTAATTCGACGCCCTGCTGCAACTCGACAATCAAACCTTCATCATTCGGTGACATTTCCAGCATTAACAAGGATTGCTCTATTTGCTGCTGACATGTGTTGAAATTAATAAAAAAGCCAGCCAGTGCACTTGCACCAATGCTTTCTAATTGCTGATGAATACTATTTTTTGACATTTAGCTCTCCCTCACTTAATTCACACGTAATCCAGACTGGGAATATATATACATTATAGGGAATTAGATTTTGAGCTCTTGACTAATCTGACTAACGGGCCTTTTCCTGTGCTAAAACCACATCTGTTTAAAATTTAGTCTATTTTCAACGATTATCAGGCTGATTTTAGGTCGATAATGACTCTAACTCTTCACTTTTCATTAACCAGCTTTCTTCAATCTCATCTAAACTGGCACTTTTTTGCGCCCTGTCTCGTGATAATTGCTCCATAAGTTCACGTTTATCTGCTGCATACATCTCAGGTTTAGCAAGCTCAGCCTCAATAGCGCTTATCTCCTGCTCAAGCTTAAGCATCTTCTGCTCTAAAGATACAACCTCTTTTCTTAATGGATTCAGTCGTTTACGCTGCTCTGCTAACTGCTGTCTCTGGGCTTTTTTATTTAGACCCTTATTATCTTCTACTTTAATATTATTTTTAAGCGTACTGGTCTTATCTTGCATTAACCAGTCCCGATATGCATCAAGGTCTTCGTTAAATGGCTCTACTTTGCCTCCATCTACCAGTAAAAATTGATCTGTAACCGCTCGCAACAAGTGACGGTCATGAGACACCAGCACCATAGCGCCTTCAAATTCCTGTAATGCCATTGATAATGCATGACGCATTTCCAGATCAAGATGATTGGTCGGTTCATCCAGTAATAACAAATTTGGTTTTTGATATATTAATAATGCCAGCACCAATCGGGCCTTCTCTCCTCCGGAAAACGGGGCTACTGGCTCGAGCACTTTATCACCCTGAAAATCAAAACCACCAAGATAACTTCTAACTTGCTGCTCTGTTAATTGAGGATCCAGACGTTGTAAATGCAACAATGCGCTCGCTTCCAGATCTAGCTGCTCGAGCTGATGCTGGGCAAAATAACCAATATTCAATTCTGATGACTGTTCAAATTGCCCCTGTTGTTGTTTAAGCTCACCAGCTAATAATTTTATTAAGGTTGATTTGCCGGCACCATTATGTCCAAGCAAAGCAATCCTGTCTCCTGGTAATATGCTTAAACTTGCATTCTTCAAGATCTCAAGATCGCCATAACCAACATTAATTTTATCAAGACTCATTAATGGGTGTGGTAACTTTTCTGGTTTAAAAAATGAAAAATTAAATGGAGAATCAATATGTGCAGCTGAAATCATTTCCATTCTTTCTAGCGCTTTTACTCGTCCCTGGGCTTGTTTCGCCTTGCTTGCTTTTGCTTTAAAACGGCGAATAAAACTTTCTATGTGGGCAACTTCTCGCTGTTGCTTTTCATATTGTGATTGTTGCAAAGCTAATTTCTCTGCGCGTAATTTTTCGAACTCACTATAATTACCAGTATATAAATGTGCCGTTTGTTGCTCTATATGTACAATATGATTTGTAACTTTATCTAAAAAATCTCGATCATGTGAGATTAACAGGATGGTTCCTGCATAATTTAGCAGCCATTGCTCAAGCCAGATTACCGCATCTAGATCAAGGTGATTGGTCGGTTCGTCAAGTAACAATAAATCTGAGCGACACATTAAAGCCTGAGCCAGATTTAAACGCATCCGCCAACCACCTGAAAAACTGTTTACAGAATCATCTAATTGTTCAGTTTTAAAACTCAGACCTAGCAATAGTTTACTTGCTCTTGATTCAGCCGTATAAGCATCAATTTCTTCAAGACGACTATGGCACTTTGCCTGTTCATTGCCATTGTCTTCTGATTCAGCAATCAGTAAATTTTGTTGAATTTTTCTAAGTTCAACATCACCATCTAAAACATATTCAATTGCGCTTTTATCTGTTGTGGGTGTTTCCTGAGCGACATGCGCAATAATAGTTTTTTCTGGTATAAACAGGTCACCCGCATCACTCTGTAACTGATTTAAAATGAGCGCAAACAAACTCGATTTACCACAACCATTTGAACCAGTTATCCCTACACGACTACCGCGATGAACTTTAAAACTTGCTTTTTCAAACAAAACTTTAGTTCCACGTCTTATTGCGAGATCCGATAGAGTTAACATTAGCTTTTTCTTTGTGGTTTCTGGTTATTCAAAACAAGTCAATCAAGTTAATAGCTATATATTAAAACAGTTAATCGACAACTATTTTTTTGTTTCATCTTAACTATAAATTTATAACTTCTGACTATCGTTTAAACGCCTGTGAGAGGGCATCAGCCATTGCTGAATTTCCCACACTGCCAGCTGATTGTTTCTGCTGTTTTTGATGTTTCTGTTTCTGTGGTTGTTTTTTATCACGTTTCATATCTTTAACCTGATCACGACTTTCATCCTCTAGACGCATAGTCAAAGCAATACGTTTGCGCTGCACATCCACTTCCATGACTTTTACTTTTACTACATCACCCGCTTTTACAACTTCTCGCGGATCTTTTATAAAGGTGTTAGATAAGGCCGAAATATGCACAAGCCCATCCTGGTGAACACCAATATCTATAAATGCACCAAAGTTTGTCACGTTAGTAACCACACCTTCTAAAACCATATCAACGGACAAATCTTTTATTTCTTCAACACCTTCTTTAAATTCAGCTGTTTTAAATTCAGGCCTTGGATCACGACCTGGCTTTTCCATTTCACTTAAAACATCTTTAACTGTAGGCAAGCCGAATTTTTCATCTACATAATCATTAGCACTTAATTTTTTCAAAAAACTGGTATCGCCTATAATTGCATTTATAGATTTCCCAGATTGCTCTACTATTTTTTCTACTAATGGATAGGTTTCTGGATGTACAGCAGAAGCATCTAGTGGATTTTCACCTTTTGAGATGCGCAAAAACCCTGCTGATTGTTCAAATGCTTTTGGGCCAAGGCGGGGCACATTTAATAATTGTTTTCTATTTTTAAATGCACCATTTTCATCTCTAAATTGCACAATGTTCTCTGCCATAGCCTGACTTAAGCCAGACACCTGAGTTAACAAAGGAACCGATGCCATATTAATATCAACACCTACTGCATTTACACAATCCTCTATCACCGTATCTAATTGGCGCGCCAATTTTACCTGACTAACATCATGTTGATACTGACCTACGCCAATCGCTTTTGGCTCTATTTTTACCAGCTCAGCCAATGGATCTTGTAAGCGACGCGCAATTGATACTGCTCCTCGAATAGAAACATCAAGATCTGGAAATTCTTTTGATGCTAATTCTGATGCTGAATAAACAGATGCCCCTGCCTCAGAAACCACTAAAGAAGTCATTTTCAATTCAGGGTATTTACTAATTAGTTCTTTTGCTAATTTGTCGGTTTCACGTGATGCTGTTCCATTTCCGATACTAATTAACGCTACATTATGCTTTTTGCAAAGTGTTGCTAAAACAGCAATAGCCTGATCCCATTGTTTCTTTGGTGCATGCGGATATATTGTTGCGTAATCAACCATTTTTCCAGTTTCATTTACAACAGCTACTTTAACCCCTGTACGTAAACCCGGATCTAATCCTAAAGTCGCTTTTGGCCCTGCAGGTGCAGCAAGTAATAAATCATTTAAGTTAGAGGCAAAAACTTTAATCGCTTCTTCTTCGGCAGCCTCTTTCAATTTCATTTTTAATTCGACATCTAAATGACTAAATATTTTTATTTTCCAGGCCCATCGCACAGTATCCTGTAACCATTTATCAGCTGCCCGACCTTTGTTTTCCAGGTTGAAGTATTGAGTAATCATTGACTCACAAGGATGTGAGTCTAACTCATCTTCATTTGGCGCTTTTAAATTCATTTGTAATATCGATTCATTTCTTCCTCGAAATAAAGCCAAAGCGCGATGTGATGGAATTTTCTGAACCGCTTCTTCGTATTCGAAATAATCTGAAAATTTTGCACCTTCTGCTTCTTTTCCAGCAACAACTCTTGACTCAATAATTCCCTGATCCCATAAATATTCACGTAGTTTCTGTAATAAATCAGCTTCTTCGGCAAACTGTTCCATTAATATCTGCCGTGCCCCATCTAGAGCTGTTTTAATATCGGCTACCGATTTATCATCATTGATGAACTTTTCTGCTTCGATTTCTGGCTGTAAATCTGGATTTTCAAATAAAGAATTAGCAAGAGGCTGAAGACCTGCTTCTCTTGCAATTTGAGCTTTTGTACGTCGTTTCTGTTTGTAAGGCAGGTATAAATCTTCAAGTCGATTCTTGGTATCGGCCTGCATAATTGAAGCTTTCAACTCAGGCGTCAGTTTTTCCTGCTCATTTATATTTTTTAAAATAGCAATACGTCTTTCGTCTAGTTCACGCAAATAACGTAATCGCTCTTCCAGTAACCTTAACTGAGCATCATCTAAACCACCGGTTACTTCTTTTCTATAACGTGAAATGAACGGAACTGTTGATCCTTCATCGAGAAGTCCTACAGCAGCAATAACCTGCTTTTCGTTGACAGATAATTCTTCGGCAATACGTTGGGAAATAGACAGCATGTAACAATATAACTCTGGTGATTATAAAGCGACCCATTGTACCTAATTGGTGATTTAATGGCTTTAATATTTGAATGTTTTTTACTAAAAGATCGACATTAGATGTGTACGTAAACTCCAGCATCATTTACGTAGTAAATATCACATTAAATAATTAAACATCAATGCTGCAAACGTTTCTTCAAATGTAATACCACTTTACTTAACCCCAGCTTAAGCTTGCTATCCGCATGAGTTATAAGTGGCAGGATTTTACGCATCGCAAAGGCAAGTTGTTCATTAGAAACACTACTATCTTCATGAGATAGTTTTGTTACAAGCTCATCCAGGCTTACATCAACATTCTCATTAATATCAGCCATTGCAGGTGATGCCTGAGTTGAGACCTCTAAACTTTGATATTTAACTATCTTACCACCACCTTCAGTAACTGCTTTTTTCAATGCTTTCTCGGCCTGATTTAGCAATTCTGAAAACGCGATATCCGTATCATCTAATGCGGGAGACGTAATGCCTGTACTAAATTGAATATTAAATACATCCTGGCCCATTTTTAGCTTTAATCTAGCCACCCTTTGACAAATTCGGCTGACTAATATCTCTGCTCCCCGGGGATCTGAACTTGGAAGCAATAATGCAAAACGAGCAACACCAAGTCGCGCAGCGATATCTTCTGTTCGTTTGCCTTCATTTATTAATGAAGCGACCTTAGCCAAAATTTGCTCGGCTATTTCTTTACCGTGTTTTACAAACACTTCGGCAAAGTGGTCAATATCAAATCTAACAAGTGTAACTTCTGTGCAGTGTCGTTTAGCATAAGCCAGCGTCTTCTCACCCTGCTGGCTAAAGGATGATTCAGTAGATAAACCTGTTAACTTGTCCAGTGATGCTGATTTTTCAAGCGACTTAACTTCATTTCGATAATTTATATGTGCAGACGCACGGGTTTTTAAAGAAATCGAATCAAAAGGTTTGCTTATAAAGTCTGTAGCCCCCTGTTGTAAAACCTCTTCTTTAGTACCGTCAGTTTCTTCCGCACCTGTAATAATAATCACCGGAACTTTGGCAAGCACCGGATCCTGAGCGTTACGGATTTTCTCCAATAACTCAAAGCCATCCATATTTGGCATACCCAGATCACTGAAGACTACTGAAATCTTCGGGTTTTTCTGCAACTCCTCCCATGCTGCTTCACCATCTTCTGCCTCAATAACATCAAAATCTTTTTGTAAGATTTTCACTGCAGCTCGGCGAATTACACGTGAGTCATCTACAACTAACACCTGGTTTTCACTTATATTTTCTGACACTGATGCCTTCACCTGTATTTAATTAAACCCGCCTTATGTGTGCAGGTTATATAATATTTTTAACTATATACCAGTTTAGACTATTAAAAACAAAACGTTAGCGCTTCTTATTAAGCTAACTTACAAACAAAAACGCCACCTATGCAATCAGAGGTGGCGTTAATTTGTAACAGTGCTGAATAATTAACTAACTTTTGGGACCACGTGACAAACGTTTACGCTCATTTTCGGTTAAGAATTTTTTACGGCAACGAATAAAGTTAGGCGTTACTTCTACTAACTCATCATCATCGATGAATTCCAGCGCCTGCTCCAGCGTTAATATAATCGGCTTAACTAGCGTTAATGCTTCATCAGTACCCGATGCCCGAACGTTAGTTAGCTGTTTACCTTTAATGCAGTTAACCACTAAATCGTTCTCACGCGCATGTATACCAACAATCATACCTTCATATACTTCATCGCCGTGTGAGACGAACATTTTTCCACGTTCCTGCAAATTGAAGATCGAGAAACTCACTGCCTTACCCGGACCGTTTGAGATCAGCACGCCTTTACTACGTTGCCCAATAACTACATCAAGCCTGGGACCGTAACTGTCAAAGTTACTGTACATCAAGCCATTGCCGGCTGTAGACGTTAAAAACTCTGTACGGAAACCAATTAGGCCTCGTGTAGGAATAATGTAATCCAGGCGAACGCGACCGCGACCGTCTGGCACCATATCCTTCAGCTCGCCTTTACGTATACCCAGTTTTTCCATAACAGACCCCTGAGAGTCTTCTGGTATATCTACTGTTAAACGCTCATACGGCTCACACATTTTACCGTCGATTTCTTTAATAACAACTTCCGGGCGGCCGACACAAAGCTCGAAACCTTCACGACGCATTGACTCAATCAAAACTGACAAGTGCAATTCACCACGACCTGATACGCGGAACTTATCACCAGTTTCACCTGGCTCAACGCGTAATGCAACGTTATGGATAAGCTCCTGGTCTAAACGGTCAGAGATATTACGCGAAGTAACATACTTACCGTCCTGACCAGATAACGGACCATTATTCACCTGGAATGTCATGCTCAACGTTGGCTCATCAACTGATAGCGGTGGCATTGCCACTACGTTTTCAGGATCACATAAAGTATCTGAAATGTTTAGCTTATCAATACCACTGAAACAAATAATATCGCCAGCCTGCGCAGTTTCAACTTCTATACGCTCTAAACCGTGGAAGCCAAGAATTTGCTGCATCCTTACGTTATTACGAATTTTACCTTCTGCATCAATCAAGGATATTTGCTGACCGCGTTTGATGTTACCCTGCTTAATACGGCCTATACCGATAACACCCACATAAGAGTTGTAATCTAGTGAGCTCACCTGCATCTGGAAGGGTGCATCAACATCAACATCAGGTGCTGGTACATGCTCAATAATAGCTTCCAGCATAGGCATCATGTCGCCTTCAGTCACTGAGTCATCCAGGCTCGCAAAGCCGCCCAGGCCAGATGCGTAAAGCACTGGAAAATCTAACTGCTCATCGGTTGCACCAAGCTGGTCAAATAACTCAAATGTCTGGTCAAGCGCCCAATCAACACGAGCTGCTGGCTTATCTACCTTGTTAATAACAACAATTGGTTTGAAGCCCATATTAAATGCTTTCTGTGTTACAAAGCGCGTCTGAGGCATAGGGCCTTCCTGCGCATCAACCAGTAGTATTACTGTGTCAACCATGGAAAGTACACGTTCAACTTCTCCACCAAAGTCTGCGTGTCCCGGTGTATCTACTATATTGATACGGTAATCATTCCATTTAATTGCTGTGTTTTTAGCGAGAATGGTAATCCCACGTTCTTTTTCCTGGTCATTGGAATCCATAACACAGGTATCCATGTCTCCACGGGTATTATCTATTGTGCCTGACTGTTTTAACAGTTCATCAACCAGTGTGGTTTTACCGTGGTCAACGTGGGCAATAATTGCGACATTACGTAATTTCATGTTTGCTTCGAGCTCCTGGCCAAATTAAGGCACCAAAAATTAGTGTCTAATAGGCCAGTTAACCGGCCAATCAAAAAGGGTGGCAAATTGTACAGCATATTAGGAGATGATGATTAGTGTAGAATGCATATATTCGAATTTATTTGACCAAATAACATGAAAAACACACATTATGACCGTCTAGGTGGTGAAAAATCCGTACGTGAACTGGTAGATCGCTTCTACGACGTTATGGATTCAGCTAAAGATGTAACCGAATTAAGGGTTATACATGCTGATGATTTAACAGATGCCCGCAATAAACTGTTTATGTTTTTATCTGGCTGGCTGGGAGGGCCTCCACTTTATATTGAAGAATTTGGTCAGCCGCGCTTACGTCAGAGACATATTTCTTTCCATATCGGAGAAACTGAAAGAGACCAGTGGATGTTTTGTATAAATCAGGCCATGTCAGACATGAACATTGAAAAAGAACTAAAACAAACACTTTATGATGCCTTTTACAAAACCGCCGATTTTATGCGTAATCAGTAAAATCCAATCCATATGTAAGGATTTTCTGATATAACGGTCAGCCTTCTGTGGTAACGGCCATACGGCATAGTGCTTTTACTTTCAATGTGATATAAATTGCGCTAGTTATGTGAATCTGTTCTATAACTATTAAGACAGACATAAATGATAAACGAATTGAATCGAGAGATTCTAAAGGCACGCCAATGGAAAACAAAACTTACATTATTGGTCGTCGTGGAAACATCCAGCTCTTCGACAAAACCACCAGCTCAAGACACGCTGAACTGGTTGTATTAGATAACCAGATGTACTTAACTGACCTGAGTTCGACTAATGGCACTTACCTGATGGAGCAGGGGAAACGTAAACGCTTCAAAGAGGGTTATATCAACCTTGAGCAAACTCTTTCATTTGGTGAGCACGTTTGCACCGTAAGGGAACTTATTGCACGCGCTGAAATCGCTCATTAACAAGCATAAACAGAAATATATTCTGTCTTTTTTATATTTTTTTTGCAGACTGCTAGAAAAATCACCCTAAGTAAGCCATTATTCAACTATATATTCACCCTAACGGGTGATTTTATAATTTTACAGAAAATATAGGGAAAATAATGGTTCGCAAGCCAGAAGACCTTGTTAAAGGCGTAGTCAAACTTATTTCACTACCTGAAATATATATTCGCGTTTCACAAATACTTGAAGACCAAAACCATAGCGCCAAACAACTAGGCGAAATAATTAGCCATGATCCGGCACTTACAGCACGAATATTACGTATCGTAAATAGCGCATATTATTCTCTTGCTGCAAAAATCGAACTGGTAAGCCGTGCCGTATCTGTAATAGGTGAAGATGACCTTCGAAATCTGGTGCTCGCTACATCTGCTGTTGATACCTTTAAACGCATACCTAACCAGCTAGTAGATATTGATCTTTTCTGGCGTCACAGCGTACATACAGGCATAGTCTCACGCCTGTTATCCAAACACTGCAACATTTTGCATGGGGAGCGCCTGTTTGTAGCAGGCATGTTACACGATATTGGAAAGCTGATTTTATACTTTAAAGAACCTGAGTTATCACAGCAGGTTTTATTAGACGCGGCGGATTCTGATGGTCAACTCTTTCGCTCTGAAAAAAAGATTTTAGGTTTTACACACGGTGATGTAGGTGCAGCTCTAATAGATGCCTGGAAATTATCAGACACATTAAAAGAAGTAATTGCGTATCACCATACGCCTCTAAAAGCTAAAAACTACCGTATGGAAACATCTATCGTTCACATAGCTAACTGTGTCGTTAATGCACTGGGACCCGATATAGATGTAGATGAGCATTTACTTGATGATTTCCCGGGTTTTGAACCCGAAACACTAGAAATCACAGGCTTAAATCTAAATATATTACCTGATGTAATGGAGCAGGCGTGGGAACAGGCAGCCGAAGTCCTGGACATTATCTGCCCCAGAGTTTAAAAAAAGATGTTTATAGATCAGGTGCATAATCAAACATACGTCTAATTCATCGCCACAAAAGCGCCGCCTATCCAATGTTTTTTAATATCAGCTTATTTGACGGCAAGTTTTATTAAATATGACTAGAATAAAGATATAGGCAAAATGCCAGTCAGATTGACTACTGTTACTTTTGTGAACGACATCACGGCAAATTGACAGCAAAGCCACTAAATTACTATCTATGGTGTGCAGCTTTAATTCATCGCATATCTCAAATGTTAAAAGCATCAGAAGGCCATGCCTTCTATAGAAAGATGCGCACTAACGCAGAAAACTATGGGCTTTTATTTTTCAGGGTAAGAAACTCAAGCTTAGAACTCTAGTGCCATTATGTACTTAATTTCCAAATACGGATAATTACATGAGCGCGATAATACATAAGTTTAATAGTTCCAAGAGATCCTCCTCCGGGCAGGCAGCTAAAAGCAATCTAAAACAATTAATAAGCCAGATAGCAGGCTGTTTAAACGAAGAACTGTCAGAACTTATGGGCAGATTATTTGATGGCGCAGATGACATGTTGTTTCAACTGGCTGAAAATGCGGATTCAAATGAAGATCAGAACGAATATTTCGATACTATGCGCATGTTACGTATAGAACGTAAAAATATCGGTCAAAATTTTGCTGCAAACCTTAAAACACATTTACAAACTTCAAAAACCCAGAATAATCAAAACATTGACTTAGAGGAAGACGAATTAAGCCTGGTAGATCAGGATGAAATGGAGGAATTAGTTGCCGTTTCAGCCATGCACTCAAAAGCCATGAATTTGTATGGTGAAGCAGTCGGCCACCTTGAAGCCAGAATAGAATTTTTATCTTTAAAATCACCAGGTTTATTTAACAAAGACGCACTGGCACCAAAAAACATATGTGACTCATTTAAAGACGCTCTTGCCAGTATTGAGTTATCTACTAATAACAAACTGGTGTTATACAAATTATTTGATCAGGAAGTTATTCTCCACCTGGAACCTCTTTATAAAAAGCTAAATCAATTATTTATTGATCAGGGTGTATTACCTCAAATAAAACTAGGTGATTCCCCAGTCAAAAAAACGAGCCAAAGTAATACCGTAACAGCGCAAGCAGAGCAAGCGCTGGAAACTGATGCTGTTTATCTGGAAAATCCAACTTACAACCCAGGCCAGTCATCCACCTACAGTTACAATAATGGAAATGGAGGCCATAATAACGGCACCACGCAAACATCTGGCGGCATTAATAACACATCACTGAATGGAGCCACTGCATCAACTTCTAGTAATCAGCAAAACCTGGTACATCAGTTCATTAATGGCGAACTCACCGCATCGGGCCCGGGGATACCCGCTTCATTTACAACAAAGCGCAATTCACCTTCAAGCAATAGCACGCAATATTATGATCGCCGTGACGTGATGAGCGCACTCACAAACTTACAACAAAATGTCGCCCAGTCCACTGCGCCAATAGAGGAAATTGATGCCGCCGATTTCAAACGTTCATTACTAGCCGACATGGGTAGTCGCTCAGGAGGAGCAGTAACAAAACAGGTTAATTTAGTTGATGAAAAAACCATCGATTTTATTGAAATGTTATTTGATGCAATTATAGAAGATTCCAGTATTTCACAGGCCGTCACCAATTTACTGTTGAGACTACAAATACCTGTAATAAAAGTTGCCATGTTAGATGAGAGTTTTTTCGCCGATGGTGAACATCCATGCAGAACAACACTTAACCTTATAGCGTTTTTGGGAAGAGGTCTAACCAGTAGCGACGACACATTATTCAACAAACTAAACACGGTAGTAGAAACACTTCTCAACGATTTCGATATTGACATCAACAGTTTTGAGAATGCATCTAATAGATTAGAAGAGATTGAGCTTGAAGAACTACAAATTACATCTGAAAAAGAAAAAATAACCCAAAAAACAGCACTACAAACTCATGCTCGCGAAGTCGTACTTGCCGAATTACAATACCATGTAATGAATAAAGTTTTGCCAAAATCATCCCAGAAGCTGATTTTAAAATTTTGGTCAACACTAATGTTTCATCG
>JAPHRB010000002.1 GCA_026197015.1 Gammaproteobacteria bacterium
CAAAGGGAGAGGAAAGCCGCCCTGAAGGAAGTTCAGGGGGAGTTATGGGTTTTTTAAACTTTAACCGGACACTAGTGACGCGGGAGCATGGGAACGAGTGAATGTCCTGCTCAGGCCCATCTCCCCCCGGGGAAAGACCGCCGTTTTTTGGCGCTCTGTCCCCTTAACCCATGCCACCGAGAGCTGACAGTGCAGTTAGACGACGCTGTAAAACTCTTGATGGCATCACCACAGGGGACAGGGCTCAAAAAGCGGAGACCTTTCCCCGAGTCTGTCAATCGGGCGAGGGTGTGGTCGGGAAGAGGGATATAGCCGCTTAAGTAAAACTCTTAAAAAGTTCACCAATGGCTTTTGATAAAATCTCTGAACGCTCAGGTGATTTAACCGCTTTTAAAATACTTTCCTGCATGCCAGGTATATTTATTAAATCCACGATCACCAGATTAAAAAATTCCTGACCTTCACTGCACCTGGCCAGTGCTTCAAGAAACAGGTTAATGGTGTTGGTGTTTTTTAAATTAAGCCAGCAGCGCCCGGAGATAGAAGCTAATACTTCAGGGTGCTTACCCGTTTCGTTATCTAAAACCGTGTTTAATATTTTTTCTAATTGAAGCTGATCCTGTGTATTGGATAAAGCGCGAATACCCAGAGAAATAAAATTAGCATCTGGTTTTTCATTACCAAGTTCACGGTTTATAACATTAACAATAGCCTGCGAAATACGGGCATCAATTTTTTCATGTTCAAGGCATTGTGCTAAAGCTTCAAATGGTAACGCAGGAATTTTTTCGATTGCAGTAGCAATTAACTCGGCATTATTTTCTTCGTCCAGTCTTGTTGCAATATCAGCAATGCCCTGAAAACCAACAAATGACCACTGATCATAACCGGGTTTGCCGGCAAAATAATCTTTACTGTGTTCATAATAACTTGAAGCTGGCTGGTTTAATAACTTTGCAGCTTTAGCATGGAAACTTGCCATATGCTCCTGTTTTGGTTTGAAACCGTAAGGGTTAGACTCATCTTGCTGAGGTGATTCATCACCTTCTTTATTGATCAGGCGCAGCACAAAATCATCACGAATACCGGTTGTAAGTTTACCTGCGGCATCCAGCGGAAAACGTAAAAACCAGATGACCAGTTCTGATTTTTTATCTTCCGTCCATACCAGAAAACCTAACCAGGCCTGTTGTTGTAAAGGCAGCGGATAGGCTATTTCTCCCTGCTCGAAACTGAGAAATTCAGCTTGATCTATTTCTTCAATCCGACGTCCCATATCAAATATTTTAAATTGTGTGCCAGCCTGATTTAGAAAATCAATTATGCCGTTTACCTGAGTCATTATTTGCCCTCTAGCTGAAGTTGTAACTCACCGGAGACCAGTTGAAGGGAACTTTTTCCGTCTAAAAATTGTTCAATTACCTGACCTGCGTGTGTATAACGCCAGCCCTGCATTAATGGAATGTCAGTATTGCCCTGTAGCAAAGATTCTAAAGCCTTACGAGAAGCCAGATTTAACGGGGTAATGTGGTGCTCGTGTGCTTTTAGTTTTAATAATGCCATGAGTGCATCAACTAAAGCCTCTTCGCGCATATTTAACTTGTGACGTTTTACATGTTTAGGCCAGTGCTCCTGAGATACGCGAAGTGAATTATTCAAACGCTGTAAGATTTGATTCGCATCTTCAGAACTCAGACGAGTTTTATTTAAAGTGCGTAAATTTTTTATTTTTTCAGCACTATCTGGTTTTAAACGAGCGATATCTATTAAAGCATCATCGGGAATAATACGTCGTCTTGGTCTGTTGCGTTGTTGGGCCATCTCTTCACGCCATGCGGCCAGTGCTTGCAGAGAGGCAAGTTGTAAACCACGTAGTTTCTGGTTTCCTTTAACCTTTTTCCATATATTATTAGTGTCTACCTTATACTTTGCCGGCATACAAAGTTCAGAAAAATCGCCCTGTAACCACTCAAGTCTGTTAAGGGATTTAAGTTGATCAACCATTTTAGGGTAGGCTTTTGCCAGATAATAAACATCGCTGGCGGCGTAGTGAATCTGATCATTATTTAATGGTCGTTTTAACCAGTCGGTGCGTGACTGAGATTTATCAATATCTATATTTAATTCTTTATGAATTAACGCGGCATAACCTATCTGATCACCGTAACCTAATAAACCTGCGGCTATCTGGGTATCAAATACAGGTGAGGGCAGTGTATTGAATAGCTGGTTGAAAATTTCCAGATCCTGACCACAGGCATGTAAAACTTTAGTTATATTTGGATTGGTTAAAAGCGCCAGAAAAGGGGCGAAGTCTGTAATCGGCAAAGGGTCAATGCAGCAGGTATATTTACCATCTGAAATCTGAATAAGGGCGAGTTCAGCGTAATAAGTTGTTTCGCGGTGAAATTCTGTGTCAATGCAAATTGTTTTGCTCATGCGAATTGTGTCACAGGAAAGCGCCAGGGCTTCATTTGTGTCTATATAAACTATATCCATGGATCGCTTACTTGTTAGTTAAAAACAGGTTATATTGTACATATAAATAAAATAATAATTTAAATTTTAATGATGCAACTTCCAAAGTTTATAAGTACTCGATCAACTCTGTTCGGGTTTGCAGCTGTGATAGTGCTTTGTGCTGCAATTGTAGGTACATTGCTTATTCAGGTAGATAGCTGGAGCAGAGCCGCATTTGGCCTGGTAAAAAACAATACCGAGCAGGTGCGTCTGGTTATGAGCATGCGCGATACAGTGCAGAAACGAGAATTGTTGATTCAACGCATGATCAACATGAAAGAAATGTTTGATCGCGATGAAGAAGCGGTGAGTTTTCGTCAACTGGCAGCTGTTTATGCTGATGCACGTGACAAGCTGTTGCAAACAAATGTTGATGAGTTTTTACTCAAAAATTTAAGTAAACTGGATGAGTCAGTTGCTTACACCCAGCCATATCATGAAAATCTGGTAGACGCTCTGGTCTTTGGTGGCATTAGTGATGAAGATCTTAAGATCATCATTAAGGATGGCCGTGTGGCTTCTGCCAGCGTTTTATTTTTACTGGACCGTATTGTTGAAAGTCAGTTAGAAACCCACAATAAAGTTGAGGCTAAATATGAGCGGTCTCGTCAAATAACATTAGTGATTATTGCTTTAATCTTTGCCGTAATCGGCATTATTGTTACGCTTGCGGTGCGTTCGTCTGGTCGACAGTTTAGTCGTGTTTCCCGCGTGCCCGTTATTGATGATGTTTCCGGCACCTATAATCGTCGCTACTTTGATATGGTGTTAGAGGAGGAGTGGAAACGTAGTATGCGTGAATACACTCCACTAAGTATATTGATGGTGGATATTGATTATTTTAAAGCATATAACGACAGTTTCGGGCATCAAACGGGTGATGTCTGTTTGTTTAGTGTTGGTAAGTTACTGTCTAGCCAGTTAAAACGCTGCGCAGATTTTACCGCACGTTATGGTGGAGATGAGTTTGCCATTGTTTTACCAAGCACCAGTGTCGAGCATGCACGCTTATTAGCTGAACGATTAAGGCGTTCGGTAGAAGAGGCTAGAATAAAGGCCGCTAAAGAAGAGGTAAGCCCCTGGGTGACCGTTAGCATTGGCCTGGCAACTACAACAGCCGAGTTTGATCAGTCTAGCGCAACGCTGGTTAAGGCCGCTGAAAACTGTCTTCAGGAAAGCAAACGTGCAGGGCGTAACCGGGTAACAGATAAAATGATGGACGATTTAAATTAATTTTCATCACCGCTGTTTATGTAATAACGAGTTTATTTTTTACTTGTTGTTTTTTGGCTCAAGTAGTTCAATTTGATAACCGTCCGGATCTTCAACAAAAGCAATAATCGTTGTTCCGGCATTCATGGGTCCCGCTTCACGAAGTATTTTTCCACCCTGTCTTTTTATGCTTTCAACTGCCGCATATACATCGTCCACTTCCAGTGCAATATGCCCATAACCGGTTCCCAGGTCATAACTGTTGGTATCCCAGTTATGGGTTAACTCTATTGCTGAATTGCTGGCCTCATCACCATAACCTAAAAATGCCAGTGTAAACCTGCCATCCGGGTAGTCTTTTTGACGGAGTAATTGCATATTAAAAATCTCAGTATAAAATTTAACTGATTTTTCTAAATTTCCTACACGAAGCATAGTGTGTAAAATACGCATTAAGGCACCCTCTTTGATAAAGCCAGACTTTTAGTGGCGTTAGTATATCCCAATACAAATCAGGATGAGTAAGTAATGTTAAATTTAGATATTAATGATTTAAGTGGTGAATATGAAGTAATTGTAGAGGCCTTAATATTGAGTCTCAAATCTTCAGTTACACCTGAATCAGAGCAAGCCTTAAAAATGATTGATGCATTACGTCAGAATATACAAATCATGTTGCGACTTTCTTCAGATGTAGATAATAAAAATAAGCCAGATATTGAAGATGATGAAGTAACAAAAATAGGCGATTATGCATTAAATCTGCTGGCTGAAATTTCTATCAGTTGTGCCTCTAGAGGCATGCAGGATCAGATGCTTGAATTGCATCGTTTATCATTGCCAATTGTTCTCTGGTTAAAAAAGCATAACGGAAAAGCCTTAAAACTCGATATTATTGTTAATGCCATTGCCAGTTATGCAAATACAATAAAAGATAATAAACAGCTCGAAGTTTTATGTGATGTTATTGAAAATGTAATTGATGTCACTGATGAGACAATTAAAAAAGATGTCGAGTCAACAAATCCAATGCGCCCCTGGCGCATACTGAACCTTAACTGGGGCATAGTTGCTACGCGCACTCATAACCCGCAAATTATGCAGCATGTTTTTGACCAGTTAATAAAAAATATACCTGATGATAGTCAGCAGTTTTTCAATGAAGGTATGCAACAAATGGATGTAGTGGGTTACCCAGATGCGGTGCGTGAAGTCATGCAAAAGTATGCGGGTGGTTTTGGCGTGCACGGTGTGCGACATTAATTAACACGGGCTTAAAATAAAGGTTGTTTTTAAAAGATGGACTTCTGCGTAAGAAATATTAAACAGGTTGGCGCCAACAGTAGAAGGCGCCGACCTTAAAAAAATAACTAAAAAATATACTTACCGATAAACCTAAAGCTGATTGGCGATAGAATGGTGATTCATATTTAGAAAATCAACCAGTATATTGCCTGTTTCAGTTAATAAAGGTGTCGGACCTTCTTTCTTTTTGAATTCGTCTTCAGTGTCGACTTCTTCGTCGTCATCGTTAATTTTATTGTCGAGTTCTTCAAGGCTGGTGATTAATTTCATGCCCAAAGCCTTACGTCGATCATTTTCCAGTTTTATCTGAATGTCTTCCAGCTCTTTTTTCTCCTGACGACGAATCTTTTCATTAAGTGAAATTTCTTTTTGCTGGCGACGCTTCTCAATTAATTTATTAGTTTCGGTTAAATGTATAAAATCAGGGTCTTTGCCGATACGATTATTATGTAACTCTTCCAATTTAGGTATTTTAAGAGAGAAGTTTTCATAAGTATTAAAAGGTGCCGCTTTAATTTTATCCCACGGAAGTGCTGCTTCTAATGAGCTTTCACCTACCTCTGTTACATTATAAATAGAGGGCAGCGAAATATCAGGGATTACACCACGATTCTGCGTGCTGCCACCGGTTATACGATAAAACTTTTGCTGCGTCAGTGTTATCTGGCCACTTGATAAAGGTAACATAGCCTGCACTGTGCCCTTACCATAAGTTTGCGTACCGACAATAATGCCACGGTGATAATCCTGAATGGCACCGGCAAAAATTTCTGATGCAGATGCACTGATTCGATTAACTAAAACCGCAAGCGGGCCGTTATAACTAACCTTTTCATCTTTATCGTTTGAAATATAAACGCGTCCGCTAGTGTCTTTTACCTGAACCGTTGGGCCAGACTTTATAAATAAACCTATTAGTGTGTTTACTTCATGTAAAGATCCACCACCGTTATCACGTAAATCAACAATAATGCCATCTACTTTGTCGGCTTTAAGTTCTTTTAATAATTTTTTTA
>JAPHRB010000044.1 GCA_026197015.1 Gammaproteobacteria bacterium
ATTCATCCCACAGGACCTGTGCCTGATAAAAAAAGTCGAAGCTTCTATTGCCTGCATTCTGATGAATCCCGAAGAATCCCTTCAGCATCTCCCTGTAAGGATCGTTCGAAAAGTCCATGTCATCGGGGAGTTCTTTAAGATCTTCTTCCGGCAGGGCATAGAAACCTTCTTTTGCATAAAAAACAATGTCATTGCCTGCCGCCAAATACTCGCCCCATACTTCCCTGATTACTGCCGTCTGTTCAAACTCGGGATAAGAAACCCGCAGTCCTTCTGCCAGGGGGTATGGAGTTTGTGTCCATTCCTGTGTGTATTCCATAAATTGGTGTCGGATATTATGGTTTCTAATGTTAGTGAATATTCTGTTCTGTCACGAACTTACTGCTTTTAATTTTAACTCTCGAAAACCCCAATATAATTAAGAAGGACCAATATCGCAGCAAATATTCCAGAGAAAATAAATAACCAATAAAAAATAATAGCTAAAGTCCTGTCAAATTTGTTAGTGTTTCTATTAAGTAATTCAGAGTCTGCAAATAGTGAAGCTAATGGTGTTTTATTAAACTTTTTTATCAATGCATCTGGCATGGCCAGGGCCTGGGCTGCATTAATTATGTTCCAGCCACTTATATATTCAAAACCTAATTCATCTCTTGTTTGCGGGTTATTTTTAAGCTTACGCACTGTGAATTGACTAAAAAACAAAAACAGCATAAAAACAATCAGTGTTAACGTAATTAAAACACCTACGAGAACAGTAATGAGTGACATTTAGGGTGTAATCCAGCTTATAATTTCGTCAAAAGGGTAAATTGATTTCTGATTTCATATATTTTATTAATATTTATAATAAATCTAGTCCATCTAAAATAACAAGAAGTATCATCGTTAAGTCTGAAAACGTTAACACCCAGTAAAATGTTGCACCTAATAATCTATCGAATTTAGTGGTATGTTGAAACAGTAATTCAGAATTTGCATAGAAAGCTGATAATTTGCTATTTTCTAACTTTCTGCTCAAGGCTCTCGGTATTGATAATGCCTGAGCAGTATTAATGATGTCCCAGCCACTAAGGTATTCGAAACCAGGTGCATTTTTTAAGGCGTCATTTTTATCTAATTTTTTTTACAGTGATTTGCCCAAATAATATATATAGAATCATCGATATAAAACTACCGGCTAGCCCTATCGAAAACATTAAAGACTCAATGTTATTCATAGGTTTAACTTCAAAATAATTAATAACATAAAAATATCTAGCTTTTATAAATCTTAATTTCAATAATAATACTGTCATTTAAAGACGCATAAGTAATGTAAAACTCATCATATTGCTTATTGTTAATGTTAAGCGTGACTGGCTCAGGTGTTAATACCAGATCTTTCTTTGATATAAAGCTTTTCAGAATCTGTGCTTCTTCTTTATCTAACACTATATTCGCAAGTGTATTGATATGCTGTTTAATGTCTAACTTATCATCAGATGGGTAGGGGCCAACTAGCATAACCGCGTGTAGACCATGATGATTACAGGCCCAGTGCTGAATTGAAATTAAATTGCCAGTGCTTGTAATTATCTGTGCTGTATTATCAGCTTTATTATAGTTTAAATTACTTACCAGTTTGTTATCTGTATAACGAGCTGGCTTAAAGTAGGTGTTGTCATATACGCAGCTGGTTGTTGCACATGCAGGCTGAAAGCTCATTAGCGATGCAAAGGCTAATGAAATACTAATTTGTTTTATTTTATTTAATGTCATTATCATAAAAATGTCTAAGGTTGTGGAATTGCAATATGGTAAGCAGGGTCACCAGGTGGTGTAAGAAATATAGATACTCTGGAGTCCTTCTGTACTTCAGTTTCAAACTTTTTTCTAAGAGCTAGATTAATACTACTGGGTGCAATATCAACAACATTCAACTTTTTAGGATCTGCAGCATGTTTAGATACTTTGCCAGGTCCAATTTTGTTGATTTTGGCAGTCATACCACTAATAATTTGTACTTGTGTTTTGCCTGAGGTTTTGAGAGCACTAAATTCATCAATCACTTTATCACCATGCTGACCATAGAGTTTTTTCTGATGTGCTACGCCATGACGGGTGATGTTTTCATACATGATTCTCGCCTGATCTGCTGCAGTTCGGCCAGCACTGGTAATTGTGACTTGAGTTACACCTGATTTTTTAAGAATTTCAGTAATGACTTTTTTTGTATATGCCGAAACTGTAGCGGCATCACGGGTTGGATTAGAGAAGTTGATTACGGGCATTAAAAGCTTTCCTGCTAATTTAATTAACTATGATAAAGATAGTAAATGAACTGAGAGTAATACGGTATCAGATTTTTCTGAAAATGTAATATTTGACGGATATTAACAAAAACACCTAAAAACCGTCACACCAGCATGCCTGTAGCTGAAACCCAGCGACCTTAACTACCTAAAAAATAATCTTCAATTGATCAAAAAACAAACAAAACCCCCTATAAAACAACACTAACTCACTAATTGTCAAAGAGATTAGGGTACATAATGTATGGTTTTTGCTGTTTTTGTGATAATGTCGATAAATCATTTCAGAAAACATGAAACGGCTTAGCTAACGGAAGCTAGAACTATAAGTAGAATCAGTTATAAGGAATAACCCCTGAATCAACAGCAGGGGATGACATGATATGAGTAGTGAAGGAATAAATGAATTAAAGTTACGTTTACGTGACTTCGCAGAAGCTCGCGACTGGGATCAGTTTCACTCGCCCAAAAACCTCTCTATGGCCCTCAGTGCCGAAGTGGCAGAAATCGTTGAACACTTTCAATGGCTCACCGAAGAACAAAGCAAAACTCTCCCCAAAGTTAAACTAAAAGAAGTAGAAACAGAATTAGCCGATACATTCATATATTTAGTGCGTTTAGCCGATAAGCTCGATATTGATTTACTCAAAGCCGCAGAAGACAAAATAACGGGTAATGAGCAGCGCTATCCTGTAGATAAGGCTAAAGGTAATGCTAAAAAGTATACGGAGCTTGATGGATGATGCTGGTAAGCAAAAGGCAAGATTTTTCCCTGTTTTTCCACGATATGAATAATTACACGTATCTATTGAATTTAAATGATAGGGCATAATCTATGGCTGAATGGAAGTTTGTAGTTAAGTCGCGAAATCAGAAATCGCGTGAGGCAATGCAGGGTGAGTTTTTTGCAAATTCAAGTATTGATGATGAAACACATGCATTAATACGTGAGTCTATTCAGAACTCACTGGATGCGCGTATAAGAGAAAGGGATGAACCTGTACGTGTTCGTTTTGGGCTGTCAGGTGATAAGCCAGCAACTACGGATATGATTTCTAGTTATATTTCTAAGAATGCATGGCAGCATTTTCATTCTGGTAATAGTGGCCTACTTGATCCACCAGATATTAACACTCCTTGTAATTATCTTACTTACGAAGATTTCGGCACATCAGGATTAACTGGTGATGTAATGCAGAGTGATTTTATAGAGAATTCAAAAAATTCTTTTTATTTTTTTATGCGTGCTGAAGGTCAGTCTGGTAAATCGGGTGATGAGCGTGGGCGCTGGGGTGTCGGTAAATTTGTATTTCCTCATGCTTCTGCCATAAGAAGCTTCTTTATGTTTACAGTGCGTCACGATGATCAGAAACAGATGATGGCTGGGCAGTGCATTTTAAAATCACATGTAGTTGATGATATACCATACACACCAGATGGCTGGTTTGGTGATTTTGAAGATGACGGTTTCCAGCTTCCTGATGAAAATTATGCAGCCACAGAAAAACTGTGTAATGACTTTGGGTTAATTCGTAAAAATGATGAAACAGGTTTATCAATTGTCATACCGTATGTTAGTGATGAGTTTTCATTAAAAGGTATCGCTGATAATGTTATTCGAGAATACTTTTATCCCATACTAAAAGGTCAACTTGAAGTTCTTGTAGAACAGCCCGGTGAAAGCGTCAAAATTGATAAAACATTTCTATCGAATGAATTTAATGGAAATGGTTATAGACCAGATTCTGTAACACAGTCAATGATTGATATAGCCATGAGTGTTATTGATATTAAGGATGAGGAAAGAATAATACTAAACTGTCCAGAGAAGCCACGGCAACCAAAATGGAGTACACGAATTGATTCCGAACTTGCAGAGAAGATAAGGACAGGTCTAGAAAAAACAGACGGTATAGTCGCGCTTAGAGTTCCGCTCTATGTCCGTAGAAAGAAATCACAGGCAGTTGAAACCTGTTTTGATATGTATATAAGAAAGGATGAGGTTTCAGGTGATGGCAGGCCATTATATATACGTGAAGGTATAAAAATACCTGAGATAAATTCCCGTGCAGCACGTGGTTATAGTTGCCTTACGATTATTGAAGATGGTCCAATAGCGTCAATGCTTGGTGATGCGGAAAATCCTGCTCATACTGAGTGGGAAAAGAATTCATCAAACTATAAAAGTAAATATGACTGGGGTCCGAGCACAATAGATTTTTTACGCAGTTGTCTGACAGGTGTAGTTCATTTATTAAGTGAGTCTGAAGAAGAAGAGGACCGTAATGTTCTGTCCGATATCTTCTTTATAGATCAGCCAGAAAATGATGATGATGTACCAGATATTAGAAAGCAGAAGCGTAAAAAGCCAGA
The DNA here is from genome assembly GCA_026197015.1 of Gammaproteobacteria bacterium. Lineage (GTDB taxonomy): Bacteria > Pseudomonadota > Gammaproteobacteria > SZUA-229 > SZUA-229 > SZUA-229. Next base: position 4,668 of record JAPHRB010000044.1, read on the forward strand.
TGAAGGCGAAGATGATCCTGAAAAAATAAAAATTGATAAGAAAGGTGTTATCAGGCGATATAATTTGAACAGAATAGAAGGTGGCTTTGCAATACATCAGGCAAAAGATAGCTCGCCTGATCAATATATTTATAAAGTTAAAGTGGCTTACGATAGAGCAAAAGGTAATCCATGGAATAAATACTCACCTAATGACTTTACCTTTGATGAAAAAAGTACTGCTTTAAAAATAGAAGTTGATGGAATTGACCAGGTAAAAAGTGCACGAAATGTAATTGCATTTAGAACAGCTCAACCAGGGTTTGTTTTAAAAGTGACGGGCTTTGATATAAATCGCGACATCATTGTCGATGTGCAGGCAAAGGAGATTGTCAATGAAGCGGTTTAATTATACAGGTCGTATGCGCATACTACAGACAGATATTCATGTCAGTCTAAATCATCATGAGGGGCAGCTACCAAATTTTAGTATTGTCGTGGATCTTGAAAATTATGGTTTACCCGCAGAATCATTAATTATTATAGAAGCGTATCAGTCAACACGCTGGATGCGGTTTTCACTAGGTAAAGTTGGGCTTATACAGAATGATGTAAAGCTGGTGTTATCAGACTTTGATGACATAGATCATCTTCGTTTCCGTGTAAAAATAATTGAAGAAGAAACAGGTAAGCTGCTCGCATTAGCGAATGGTGTACACCCTATTACCGAAGGTGAAGATATAAATGAAAACCAGAGAAGCATTCTACCTGTTAGAAGCACAGACCTGGCTGCCTATGGTGTCTGCTGGAAGCTTGATTACAATGAAGATGTGACGTTGCTAATAGAAAAATGCCTGGGTGGAAAAGAGCAGGTTGTAAGATCAGATATATTTAAATCATTAATATTACCTTCTGCAATGCGTGAAATATTAAATTGCTTGGTAAAGGATGAATGGGATGATGAGCTGGATGATACATCAGACTGGAAAACAAAATGGTTGTTATTCGTCAAGCAGTTGGGCGGATCAATGCCAGACAAAGGTAAAGATGCCGATAACATAGACTGGGTAGATGAGGCAGTGCGTCGCCTTGTTGACAAGATGGGAAATCGTAACGTATTTATAGAAAACTTCGAAGAGAGGATCTGGTAATGGAAATTATGAGATTTAATAGCGAAGGTATAAAACGTTTTGGGCAATACCTTGATAGTTTAACAACAGATATGCCTGAATCATTTCCAGAGCTTTTATTAACAGAAGATCAGTATATTGAAGTTGTTGGTAGTGATTCATCAAAATTAGATAACATAGACTTAACAGATAAATTAAAAGCAGCTGCTGTGCTCAATGAAATAGTTGAAGAAACGGAACAGGATTCAGCTGAAAGAGATGCAGGTTTATGGACATGGGTGAGCTGTTATTTATTTAAAACCTTATGTTCAAAAGATAAAAGTGGTAGATACAAACCAGGTCAAAGAGCTAAATGGTTAGCAGAGCCAGGTAATCATCAACGTTATTATCGCCATTATCTTGCAAGCATCTGGTTAATTTACAGAGCACACCAGGATGAACCAGAAAGGACGCGTGCATTATTAAGTGGTCCGGTTAATACACCAGGTGATATTTTTGAGCAAATAGCATCAAGAATAGAACTGGTTAGAAATCCACAGATTATGAGCTTAACTCGATTACTTTACTGGGATGATGAAAAACAAACAAAGAAAAGAGGCTCTGGTGGTAAAGGGCCGGGTAGCCCCAGACGTTTTGCAGATATTTTGTCACAGTATGAGCGAACATGGGATTTATTTTCTGTAAGTGTAGATGAACTTGCTGGGTTATTGCCTGATGAGTTCAGTAAATTTATTTGATTATAAATTCCTAGCTTAACAGGTGAAAAATATTTTCAGCGAAAGATTGGGAACAGGTCATTCCTTGGCATATTTTACTTCGATGGAGTGAAAATGATTACTTTATGCCAGTTAATAAATTTAATATCCTAGTCGTAGCAAAGTTCAGTGGGGCAGGTCTTGAGTTTTGCTTCTAAATTATAAAGCATAGACAAAATACAATACCTGACCACGTGTTTTACGTGCAACCATGAATATGAAATTATTGAGTTTAATGGTAGTTCAACTACTAATATTAGGAGTGGATAGTGAGGAAAGGATTTTTATCTGAATATTTCGAAGGAGTCGTAGCTAAACGACTAAGCGGAGTAGAATCAAATCCAGATCAATCTCATCAGCATGAGTTTAATGGTGTTAAACCATTAAAAAAATTACTAGGTGAAGAAAGATTAACTGATTGCCCAACAAGGTTTGTATGGTTGGGTGAGGAAAATGAAGGTGTTTCTGAAGACTCTTCTGTTACCTGGTATGACTCTCGTGAAAATCACCCAACCAGATCGGAATTTCGTCTTTACTTTAAAAGTAACCCTGTAATGAAGTTGGCAAGAACGGGTGATCTTTTGATTGTGGCTAGAAGACCATCTGGAGAAATTATGATTATCATTGTTTCTGCTGATAGTACTGTGGAAAATCAGTTATTGTGGCTGTTTGGCGTGCCTTTTCAAATTGATACAGATTTCGAATATAGGGACTTTGATGACGATGAAGATACAGAGGTTGATTTTGCTTCAAGATTTATCCTGGATGAGTTAGGCATAGAAATTGAAGAACCTGAAGCGGACAGGCTGGATGCTTTGCTTGAAAGATTCAATGGCGTCTTCCCAAAGACAGCCATATTTTCAGATTTTGTTCGCGGAACATTACCTGATGTTAGCCCTTTAGATGGGCCAGATATTGCATTATTGAGCTGGATGGAACAGGAGGAAAAATTATTTCGTCGTCTTGAAAGACATATTGTGTCTGAAAGGCTTATCTCTGGTTTTACGAGTGATGATGGCGCTGATGTAGATGGTTTCATCAAGTTTTCTCTTAGCGTCCAGAACAGGCGGAAGTCAAGAGCAGGCTATGCTTTTGAAAGTCACCTTGAAGAAGTATTTAAAACATGTGGTGTCACCTATGACAGTCAGGCTGTTACGGAGAATAAATCTAAGCCTGATTTCCTTTTTCCTGGTGCGATTGAATATCATAATACCGATTTCCCAAATTCAAAGTTAACAATGTTGGGTGTTAAATCTACATGTAAAGACAGGTGGCGGCAGGTTTTGTCTGAAGCTGCCCGGATACCTGAAAAGCATTTGATAACACTAGAACCTGGAATAAGTGAAAATCAGACGAAAGAAATGGAAGCCCATAAGCTGCAGTTGATATTACCTCGTGGTCTACATGGAACTTATCGTGAGAATCAACAAAAATGGTTGTTAGATCTGGAGAGCTTTATTGCTCTTGTAAAAGAAAGAGAGGCTATATCGTATTAAGCTGATTAAATTTCTGCCTGGTAGAGAGATATTCTCTTGCAAAAGGGACAAAAAAGGGAAATAATTACCCAAAATATTCCCGGATAAAAGCAGAATAAATATGGATTCCAGGGTAAAACCTCGTGATTTATTAGCGTTAGCGTTAGATAGGTACTCACCGGCTGATATAGCTAAAAAGCTCAAAGTCACACCTAAAACCGTTAGAAACTGGGAGGTTAAGGAAGATGGGCCCCCAGAATATCGTATACCACAGCTTCAGCGTATGCTGTTTGGTAATGAGGCACCTCGAACTGGCGACTTTACCTTTATTGACCTTTTTGCTGGTATCGGTGGAGTACGCATGGGTTTTGAGAAGAATGGTGGCCAGTGTGTTTTTACTAGTGAATGGGATAAATATGCAGTTAAGACCTATTGCGAAAACTTTGGTACTGACCATCCTGTAGAAGGGGATATTACCAAGGTGCATGTAGATGATATACCATCTCACGATGTACTCCTGGCTGGCTTTCCCTGTCAGCCATTTTCCATTGCTGGTGTTTCTAAAAAGAATTCTTTAGGAAGGCTTCATGGGTTTGAAGATAAAACCCAGGGCACTCTGTTTTTTGACGTGGCTCGTATTATTAAGGAGAAAAGACCTAAGGCTATTCTTCTTGAAAATGTTAAGAACCTTATGAGTCATGATAAAGGTCAGACGTTTAAGGTAATCCAGGAAACACTCAGAGATGAACTCGGTTATGTGATTTTTCCAATGGTTGTAGATGCAAAGGGTTTTGTACCACAGCATCGAGAGCGTATTTACATTGTTGGCTTTAGTGAAGAAACTGATTTCTCATGGGATGCATTTAAGAAAAGAAAGCCAGATGCAAAATGCATGGCTGATATTCTTCACCCACAGGATGGAACAGAAGAATTCACTGAAGAGCTGTATAAAGACTTTATCAAAGGTTCGCAAGGTAAAGTAAACGATAAATATATTCTTAGTGATAAGCTGTGGATGTATCTTTATAACTATGCAGCGAAGCATAAGGCAAAAGGTAACGGTTTTGGCTATGGAATGGTCACAAAAAAAAGTACATCTAGAACTTTATCTGCAAGATATTATAAAGATGGTTCTGAAATTCTTGTTAATCGTGGGAAGGGGAATCCAAGAAGGTTAACACCCAGGGAATGTGCGCGTTTAATGGGTTACCCTGATACGTTCAAAATTCCAGTGTCTGATACACAGTCATACAAACAGTTTGGTAATTCAGTTGTAATGCCTGTTATAAATGAAATAGCGCGCATAATGAAACCTCATATTATGACGCTTATTGATGAAGAAGAAACAAATGTACACCAATACCCATTAAAGATGGTTAAGTAATATTGGTTGATGTAGTAGACAAAGCTACGCGTAGTCGGATGATGACCGGTATACGTAGCAGTAATACAAAACCAGAGATAATTGTCCGCAAAGCATTTCACAGATTGGGCTATCGCTTCAGACTTGGTTCTAAAATTGAGAAAATTAAACCTGATATCATTTTACGTAAGCATAAGGTGGCAATTTTTGTTCACGGTTGTTACTGGCATCAGCATGCAGGTTGTAAGTTAGCCTATTCAGATCGAAGCTATTCAGAAAAGTGGCTGAAGAAATTTAGTGATAATAGAGACAGGGATATAAGGGTTACAGAGAATTTACTAACACAGGGCTGGCGAGTTGTTGTTATATGGGAGTGTGTTACTCGTAATGAGAAGGTTTTCGAAGAGGTGATATTTACTATCAATAACTGGATTGTTGAAAACAAGTTTAATTATTTTGAAACAGAATATAGAAACATATAATTTATTCGAAGATCATATTTGAGTTATCGTAATATGGATGAGAAAACGAAAAATAAATATTTAAATAGTCTAGAGCGAAAGATCTTTTCAAAGAAAAATAGACAAAACGTAGAACTCACACTTGAGTGAGTAAGTAGTATGCCATGCGAACCGGGTGTTTACATGTTTATGGATAAGGAAAAAGTGGTCTATGTTGGCGAGACTGGTTTATTGCAAGGAAGAATGAATGATGTTCGAAACACAAGAAATCATACGCTGAGGCGCTCAATTGGAGAAAGAAAATTCTCAAAACATAGTCATTATACTAAAGCGACTTCAAGCTTGAAGTACGCTGAGGATATTGAAATATTAGTCAATAAATATATTGAAAGCTTAATTGTTTCAATACTGCCAGTGAATCTTGGTCGTTCTGAGTTAGAAGAATATTTGGTTAGTAAGTATGATCCTGTTTACAATAAGCGAAAAAAGAGGGTGTAAAACATAATTAAAAGAATGCAACCAAGACACCCAATAATAAGAAGTCAATAAAAACAAAGCTTTAGGTTGTATCCAGGTCTTTTGTATTTATGAGTGACTTGATAAATCGTTAGTTATTATAGGTGTCTCAATAACCCATATTTATCAAGTTGATCTATAATCATAGTTAGCCAAGTGTTACTTCAGAAAGGGGTTAAGTTATGTATTTGAATCTAAATACTCAAATTAAACGAGCTTTGCAGGGTGATGCGGAACAGGAGTTTAATCTGGGGTTAAGGTATTATCTGGGTGATGAGGTTATACAGGACTTTAACTCAGCCCTGGCTCTTTTTACACAATCGGCAGATCATGGTTTCAATAAGGCTCAGTTTCATCTGGCCCTTATGTACTTTGAAGGGCATGGTATTGAAAAGAATTATCAACTGGCATATTTCTGGTTTTCTAAAGCAGCTGATTCAGGAAATATATGGGGGCATTACTATATGGCTCTTATGCAGCGAAATAAAATGTTAACGGGGGTAACACAAAAAAGAATACCTGACTTGTGGGTTACGCGATCTATTGAGGCCTTTAAACGGTTTAATTTGTGTTAAGGGCTTTTAACATTAGTGATACACCACTACTTAACAGTTAGAGTCACACAAAATGTCATATAAAATATTCGATTTAAAAGATGCTTCTATAGAAGAAGAGCGTTTTATCAAAAAACAGTTACGTATGCATCGCATTAAATTTTATGAAACACCTAAAGGTCGTCACTCAAATCCAGCTATCTGGGTTAAAACAGCACTACAGGAGGTCAAAGCTAAAAAAGTAATTGGGAAGTGCCAAAAGAAATGGAGAGAAAATGTAAAACAGGAACAAACTCCAGGCAGCGCAATATTAAATAAAAAATCAGGGTTAATAATCTTACTTTTCGCTATAGTTCTAATATTGGCTCTATTAAGACCAATGTCATAAACTCAAATACAATTAAGATATACTAATAAAGCACCACTAAGTCCCATAATAAGAATTCGATAAGCAAAACCGGGGCCAGAGATCAATTAATTCTAATATTTGAGAGTATTGTGCGAAAATTACGTCAGTGCATAAGTATCTCTAATTTTAATAAATATTAGTTCTAACACCTTCTATTTTATCTGTTAATTTAATTTATTGAATTAATAGTTTCATTAGCCATCAACAATATAATAATACTGTGTTTGACTTTAAAACAGATTTATCTAAGATGCATATAAACTATGGATGTGTTGTAGCTGGTAATGGAAATTCCATATAAATAATAATTAAATTATAAAATTTATAGGGAGAAAACCAGATGTTCCGTTTAATTCTATTGACGTGTTTGTTGTGCTTTTCTGCTGTTTCTCAAGCAGCGCGTGATGATGTGCTCATCCTGGTCAACGATAATTCAGTCGATTCACCACAAGTTGGTGCCTACTATGCACAGCAAAGGGATATAAGCCCTGACAATATAGCCCATCTAAAAGTTCGTCCAGGATTTTTCATGTCCTGGGATCAGTTTAAAAACATGCGCGATCAAATTATTTCTTTTATGCAAAATAGAATAAAAGCAGACAATCACGCTTTTACTCCAGTTATCTGCAATGGAAGTTCAAGCCCATATTATTGTGATGAGTCGATGCAACAATTGAGAGAAAATACGGGTTTTCGCTATATTGTTACAACTCGTGGCATTCCAACTCGAATGCGAGTTGAAGATCCAGCTTCTGAATTATCTACTCCAAATGGCCCTACTTCAGTCGATAATTATTTGAAATACTGGTTACTTAATTATATTCCTATAGACACGGTATTAAAATTTACAGAGCGTGAAACTGACTTTGGTTTAAATGGCAGTGGCATGCGTTTAGTTGATCCTGCAATTGATAAAGAACTTATCGTTGGTCGTATTGATGGTATTAACCTGGAAAAAGCAAAGGCACTGGTTGATAGAGCTATTGCTGCTGAGCAAACAGGTATTTACGGAAATATTTATACAACGAGCGGAAGTAATAATTTTAATGGTAATAGCTGGACTTACCAGTATTCAATTTTTAATGATGCCAGTGAACGTGAGCACTGTATATGTAATGTAAATGATCCTTCATCCTTCTTTAGTCACGATAAAGACAGTATTGATGGAAGAGTGCCTAAAGATTGTCTTGTACAAGCGGTGCCAACTTCAGATGACTCGGGAGGTGATACTGTA
>JAPHRB010000065.1 GCA_026197015.1 Gammaproteobacteria bacterium
TATGTCGTTCTCGGAACAGGTATGCAGGGTAAAGTTGCATGGAGCAACTTTAAACGGGCTTTACCAGGTCCGAAGCGTAGGGCATGTGTCAGTAATAATGACAAAATAGTAACCGTTTTTAAAGTGCTACATATAAGTTTAATATTTGCGTTAAATGTTTGTTTCTTCTTTTTATTCTTTAAGCACACTCTGGCTATTCAGAAATCATTATTTATTGGTCAGCTATTTTTAGTAATGCTGGTTTGTTGATAACTGTAATGTTACCTCGTTGCAAAGAGATGATTTGTTTCTTTTCAAATTGTTTTAACTGACGACTAATTACTTCACGGGCGCTCCCCAGCTCAGTTGCTAAAATATGATGTGTCGTTTCAATGATGTCAGAGCTTTTACTGAGTTGTAATAACAGGCGTGCCAAACGAATATTGATGTGACCGAAACTCAAGTTCTCTACCAGATTAATAACGTCACTAAGGCGTTGCGCATACTGGTCAAAAATAATCTTTCTAAATTCTTCTGATTCTGCCAGGGCTCTGTTAAATATGGGAAGAGGAATCATTAAAGCGATTGTATCAACTTCAGTTAATCCTTCTGCAGGGTAAGGGTTATCAGCAAATAAGCAGGCAGTTGTGAGTGTGCAGGACTGACCATCTTGCACACGATATAAAATGACTTCACGACCATTCTCAGCACGACTAAATACTTTTACAGACCCCTCTATAACAAGCAGGTAGTTTTTGCAGGCATCACCCTGTCGAAAAACGGTGCTATTCGCGGGAACAGTTATTGTCTGAGACTGTGAATTTATATACTTAAATGATTTTTGCTTAAGTAGTTCAGTTAGTGATTTATTAACCGGTAAGTCAACCATTAACTTCTATACCAGTGTTTAGTTAATACAGACATTACTTTATCCGGGTATTTCCATGATCCCAGGCTGCCATTATATCGTGCGAGTGCTCTACGGATATTGCCTTTTTCGATATCCATATAATACTTAAGAATAGTGCAACCCATACGTAAGTTAGTGTCTATATCCATTAGATTGTCTTCAGGATGGCCTATTTCCTTTAACCAGAAAGGCATGACCTGCATCAGACCCTGAGCACCAGACCGAGAAATTGCAAAATGGTCAAAACGACTTTCAATATCGATTAAAGCAATGATTAATTCTGGAGGTAATTCAACGCGACTGGCTTCACGGTGAATGCTGCGTAATAAACTTAACCGAGTTTTTGTGTCTTTGATGCGAATTTTTAATCGAGTAGACATATCGAGTAACCAGACTTCAGCATGAAAGCGGTCTTCGAAACTGTTAGATTGATTGATTGCAGAAATTAGCCGTTGACGTAGTTTCGGGTCAACTGTTTCTGCCAGGGCAACATGGGAATTAAGTATTAGTGCGATTAAAAGTAATTTGATAGAAGGGAAAGAAAAAGAAAACGGGAATGAACGCGAATGAGCGCAAGTGGCCGCAAATAAAAGTAAAAGCCTTAAGATGTAGTGTGCCGCAGGCACACAAAATAAATATTTGCGTCTATTTGCGTTCATTTGCGTTGTTCGCGTTTTCTTTTTCTTTAGTCTTTTTGTTTTAATAAAAATTCAACAATACGGCCTAATTCAATGTCCTGTTTATCTTTATCAGTTCGGCCTTTATATTCAATTTTAGCATCATCCAGGCCTCGCTCACCTAAAACTAAACGATGAGGGATACCAATCAGTTCTATATTGGCCAGCATTGAGCCCAAACGCTCTTTCTGGTCAAACATCAGTACTTCTAATCCTGCGTCTGAAAGCTCTTTATATAATTTTTCAGCGGCGTCTTTTAAACGTTCAGATTTCTGCATATTTATTGGTGCCAGTGCCACATCAAAAGGCGCAATATTCTGTGGCCAGATAATACCGTTCTCATCATTGTTCTGTTCAATAGCAGCAGCAACAACACGGGTCACACCAATACCATAACAACCCATCGTCATAGTCTTTTTAGAGCCATTTTCATCCAGCACGTTTGCCTGTAACTTATCACTGTATTTGTCACCCAGTTGAAAAATGTGTCCTACTTCTATGCCTCTGACGATAGATAAAGTACCTTTGCCATCCGGGCTATTGTCACCTTCAACTACGTTACGCAAATCAGCTGTCACAGGTTCAGCGATATCTCGTCCCCAGTTTACCCCGGTGTAGTGTTTACCGTCTTCATTTGCACCACATACAAAATTAGCGGTATGAGTGGCGTTATGGTCGGCAATAACAGTAATTTTAAGATCAGGGCCTACTGAGCCGGGGGCGCATCCAGCAACCGCCTTGACCTGTTCTTCTGAAGCAAAATTTAAAGGTGAGGCGACTTGTTCAAGCTGCTCTGCTTTAATTTCATTAAGCTCATGGTCACCACGTAAGACCAGTGCAACCACAGAATTTTCTTCAGCACCATCAACTAGCAGGGTTTTTAAGCACTGGCTGGCTTTAATAGACAGAAATTCTGAAACCTCTTCAATACTATGTTTGCCGGGCGTTTCAATGAGGCTCTTCTCTTCTGTGGCAGCAGCTCGTTTATCCTGAGGAGGAAGGGCAGATGCTTTTTCAATATTGGCTGCATAGTTTGAATGACTAGAGAAAGCGATGGCATCTTCACCCGAGTCGGCAAGCACATGAAATTCATGTGATCCTGATCCACCAATAGAGCCAGAGTCGGCTATAACAGGTCTAAAATCGAGACCAAAGCGGGTGAATATATTAGTATAAGCCTGATGCATAAGGTCATAAGTCTTTTGTAACGACTCCTGATCTATATGGAATGAGTACGCATCTTTCATAATGAATTCACGAGAGCGCATTACACCGAAGCGAGGGCGTATCTCATCGCGGAATTTTGCCTGTATCTGATACCATGTAACCGGCAGCTGCTTGTAACTGGATAATTCACGGCGTGCGAGATCAGTAATAATCTCCTCATGGGTTGGTCCTAAACAGAACTCTCTCTGATGACGATCATTAAAGCGAAGCAACTCAGGGCCGTATTCGTCCCAGCGGCCTGATTCCTGCCATAACTCAGCTGGTTGAACACCAGGCATGAGTAACTCAAGCGCATCAACTTTCTCCATTTCAGCACGTACGATGTTTTCTACTTTACGTAATACGCGGATACCCAGAGGTAACCAGGTATAAAGGCCCGATGCCAGGCGACGCACCAGACCTGCTCGTAACATTAACTGGTGACTGATAATTTCTGCATCTGCAGGGGTTTCTTTAAGGGTTGAAAGTGGAAATTTTGATACGCGCATGGAGGTTTCCGTGTAAATAGATAAAATGCTAACTAAATAATAACAGTAAAGTTAAAAAATTAATCAGGATATGTGAATTGCAGGTGATTTTACAAAACTATTGGGGATGCGGGAATAAGAATCTACCGCTTATACGGATATTATTGCTATTTAGCTTATATTTTTTACCTGTGACATCAACAGGCTCGACAGAAGAGTCAGTAAATACGTTAAACGAGCCAGATATAGCAGAAAAGTATATAAACCAGGCCAGAAAATTGCAGTTGGCTGATAAAATAGCCTGGCTGAACTTGCTGCACTTTAAAAGTACGTTTTTTGGTGGCCTGCGGAGTCAGGTCGATGATAGTGAGTTTTTTCTCGCGGATAATGGCTCTTTTAATGCGCAGGCAGAGCTGGAAGCTGATTTACGTGGTTTCTTTAGCAAGAAAAGAAAGCCACACCCTCGGTGCTTGTTTCCCGCAAGACTTCACTGGCTGAACTCACATTTGAATTTTAGTGGGCAGTTACCTGAGTTAGAGTGTGAAAAATATAATAACTGGAAACAAAAATTGGCAGCGCAACAGGTGACTTTGTTATTTCCGAGTATGTATCTAGAAAATCCTGCATCAATGTTTGGTCACACATTTATCCGTTTTGACAGACCGGATAAAAATCATTTATTAAGTTATACACTAAGTTATGCAGCATCATATGATGAGTCTGACCACCTGCTGGTTTATTCATGGAAAGGTATTAGTGGTGGTTACCCAGGTACGTTTTTTCTGCAGGCATACTTTGAGACATTGCAGGAATATAGTGATATTGAACAGCGTGATATATGGGAATATAAATTAAACCTGAATAAGCAGGAAATTGAACAACTAGTGCGCCATCTGTGGGAAGTTAAAGGTGTTCATTTTGATTATTTCTTTTTCAGAGAAAACTGCTCATTTCGCTTATTATCTTTGTTGGATGTTGCCAGAGAAAATATAAATATGAGTATTCATTCGCACCCTTTATATGCAGTGCCAGTAGATACGGTGCGTGATATTGAGAAGGCAGGTTTAATAACTGCAAAGAATTATCGGCCAGCTGCTCATAATAAAATTTCACAAATGTTAGGGCAGGTTGATGAGCTTGAAAAACAAGCAGTTAGTGCTTTATCACGAAATGAAATATCAATTGATAGTATTTCAAAAGAATTCACTGAAGATGAACAGGCGAAAATTTATCAAATAACCGATGCCATATTAAATCAAAACAAAAACAAAGCAAAAGATCAGCAGTCATTGCAGTTGAAGGTATTAAGTGCTCGCAGTCATCTGGCCGTAGATAAACATGAATTTTATTTTGCAGAAACGCCGCCCGAAATATCTCATCAGTCAGCTCGCTGGTTACTTTCATCGGGTAGTTACAGGCTAGATGAAAATAAAAGTCAGCGCTTTTATGAAGTTGGGATTAGACCTGTATTTCACGATTTGCTTGATGTAAATAAAGGATTTATAAACGGTGCTTCAATTAATGTACTGGATACTCAACTGAGGTGGTATAAGGAACAGCAAAAATTAAAACTGGAAAAGTTAGATATTTTTTCACTTAAGTCTATTGTTGCTGTAAATTCATGGTCAAGACCGCTTTCCAGAAAAATTTCGTTTCAACTAAAACAACGTAACCTCAATATAAACCATGAAATAACAGAATTTGAATTTCAGTTTGCTGTGGGTTACTCAACAAATTTAAACAATGCCCTGATATATGCACTTGCACAGACTCAGTTTGAGTATGCTGCTGAGTTTGAAAATAATCATGTCTTATACCTGGGTTTTAATACAGGCATCCTGTGGTCATTTGATAATGATGTGATTTCGGGGCAAACGCAAGTCGATTATCAGCTTCTAGGGCAATTATCAGGTGAACAGGCTGATCTTCAAAAGTTGAAAGCAGCTATACAGTTGAATATTGTAGAAGACCATGCTTTGAGGTTTGAATATGAATTTAGAGACTATGAGCTTTTTGAGGTTCAAGAGGCAAAAGTTAGTTATCTAATATATTTTTAGAAAAAATCGTCTCATAAATAAGGCAAAGCTAAATCATTATTTTTTAAAGCCGAGTCAATAATAACTATAGTGACTCAGCTAGATAAGTGAATGACTACTTTCTGAGCAGCATGCTTGATATTAATTAGATTTTGAACTGTTGTATCATGTTATTTAATGCATTAGCCTGAAGCGTAAGCCCGTCACTTGAGTTAGATAACTCGGATACGCCGTTTACAATTTGATTACTCATATCTTCTATACGTACGATATTGCGATTTATTTCTTCTGATACTGCTGCCTGCTCCTCGGTTGCTGTTGCAACCTGATTACTCATATCGCTTATTTCAGAAACTGAATTGGTAATTGTATCTAAATTATTTCTAACGATTGAAATTTGTTCTACAGCTTGTTTAGCTTGCTCACGACATATATTTGTTACATCAACTGCCTGGTGTGAACCGCTTAATAACTTCTCAATCATATGGTTGATTTCTTCTGTTGATTCCTGGGTTCTACTGGCTAAGGCTCGTACCTCATCGGCAACAACTGCAAAGCCCCTGCCTTGTTCTCCTGCTCTGGCAGCTTCAATAGCAGCATTTAAAGCTAATAAATTAGTTTGTTCAGAAATGCCTCTGATGACATCAAGGATAGTCGTAATGGATTCAGTGTCCTGCTCGAGTTGTTGAATAGTATCACCGGCAATTTCTAATTGAGAGGATAGCTCCTGAATTTGAGAGGCTGCCTGATTTATGACTTGCTTGCCACTACTGGCTTCATTGCTGGTGTTGTGTGCTTTTTCTGCAGTAACATTAATGTTTCTAACAACTTCCTGAATGGTTGAGGTCATTTCAGTCATTGCTGCAGCTACTAACTGTGTTTCGGACTGCTGGTTTGTTGTATGGTCTGCCGTAGCATGAGTGATTTTAATTATATCATCGGATGAGTGGGTCAACTGGGACGTTGTATCTGAAATTTGAGAGATCAAATCAACTAGGTGATGCCTTAGTTCTTCAACTGATTGTAATAACAGGCCTATTTCATCATTGCTGGTTGAACTGATTTGTATAGTTAAGTCGCCTTTAGCGACCTCTTGAATGTTTTCAACTGCAGTAGGAAGAGTTGCTAATGAGCGGTTCATTACAAAAAATAGAACAACAATACCAATAAAAATAGCAAAATTGCCGGCAATAAAATACGTTTTTGATGATTTTTCAGCATGTTCCTGATTAACTAAAGCGTTATTCATATTTTCTATCGTGCTGCTTAATAGACTATCGACTTTAATAGATATCTCCGCAGCAACTTTATCAAACTCACTCATCATAAGGTTGCCGCCAGCAGGCCCCTCATCAATATAGGCCTGTGCCATTTTTTTGCCAGTTTCATAATATGCATCGAATACAGGTAACATGCTTTGAAATATCTCTGCGTTGTCAGGGTCTAACTCAGTGAGTTCCTGTATCAGTTTTTTAAATTGATTTGCGTTGTTTTTTGCTTCATCAAAACCATCGTTTAA
>JAPHRB010000058.1 GCA_026197015.1 Gammaproteobacteria bacterium
ATCGTTGTCTGGGGGCCCAAATGCCCGGCCTGCACAGAAGAAATGCCTTCTATTCAGGGTTTATATGATGATAGAGCGACAACTAATATCAATGTATTAGGCCTCGCAGTTGATTTTCCTAGCTTCTCTTATGCAAAACTAAAACAGGTTCAGCAATTTGAAGACGATTACTTTATTAGCTTTCCTAATTTATTAATCAGCTCAAGAATATTCTATGAATTTGGCCTCGGGGCGCTTCAGGGCACACCAACCATTATACTTGTTGATCCGCAAGGTACGGTATCTGCAAAACAACTCGGTGGCGTACCCAGGGATATGATTGAGAAATATATAGCCAAACAACAGGCTAAATCTAATTTACTCAGTAACAGTGCAATAAAACACAGCAAGGACGACTCACTGTAACGTATAATCTGACATACCTTCCAATAAGAGATGGATAACAGATATGTCAGATAAACCTACAATGGGTGTAGAAGTAAATATACGTTCTAAATCTTCTAATTCAGATACCGCTAAATTAAGCACCCCTAAATCAAACGCCTCCGAGACTCAGGCCGATAGTCCATTTTGTATGACCATAATGGGGGATTTCAGCGGCAGCTTAAATCATAATGAGTCTATTGCTGGTATACAGCCAAAAGCTCGCCTTATTGAAATTGACCGTGATAATTTTGAAGACGTCATGGCCAGTTTTAAAATTAACTTAAGTTTGAAATTATCAGACAGTGAAAATATTCATGTAGAAATTAATGAACTCGATGATTTTCACCCGGATGAGTTATATGACAAACTGGAATCATTTAGCAAACTAAGAAGTTTGCATCGACGATTAAAAAGCAAATCGAGTTTTTCTGAAGCGGCATCTGAAATACAAAACTGGTTACCCGAAAATCATATCACAAAAAACAGCAGCTCCGCTCAGCCAGAAACCAGTGAAAACCTGCAGGCTGAAATACCAACCGATAATCTACTAGACAGTATTCTCAGCTCACAGCAATCTCAGTCAGCAGACAAAACAGCTAGCGAAGCAACACATATAGACAAGTTAATTAAAAGCATTGTAGCGCCTTACGTTGAAGCCGCTACTGACCCTCGACAAAAAGAAATGTTAGCTATGGTTGATATTGCGACTGAATCACATATGCGCGATGTTTTACACCATGCTGATTTTCAGGCAATGGAAG
The DNA here is from genome assembly GCA_026197015.1 of Gammaproteobacteria bacterium. Taxonomy (GTDB): domain Bacteria; phylum Pseudomonadota; class Gammaproteobacteria; order SZUA-229; family SZUA-229; genus SZUA-229. The sequence goes on from JAPHRB010000058.1 coordinate 1,188, forward strand.
CAATATGGCAATCGGTGTATTTTTTAATTAAACGAATTGAAACCGGTAGCCGGTTAAAAATATTATTACTCGATATAACTAAACAGGAACTACAGCAAGATCTGGCAGTAGATGATATTACAACATCATCATTATATAAACTATTCTGTGACCCGTCTGAAGGTGACAGACCCTGGAGTTTATTACTTGGTAACTACAGCTTTAACGATAATATTGATGACATATTATCACTGGCGAGTATTGGTGAAATTGCCAAACAGGCAAATGCCCCCTTTATTGCGGCTGCTCATGAAACGTTAACCGGTTGTGAAGCCTTATCTAAAACACCGGATTATGAAGACTGGAATCACACTGTAACTGAAGGAGTAAGTAAAGCCTGGTTAATGTTAAGGCAATCACCGGTTGCCAGGTATATTGGTCTGGCACTGCCGCGCTTTTTACTCAGACTGCCCTACGGTAAAAAGAGCAAACCAATAGATGCTTTTTCATTTGAAGAAATAAAAGATAAGCATAATCATGAAAGTTATTTATGGGGTAATCCTGCATTTATAAAAGCAGAATGCATGGCCAGAAACTTTAATGACAATGGCTGGAATATGCAGATAAACGAGATATTTCAAACAGATAATTTACCTGTACATTATTACGATGATGAGGGTGAAACCGTTAATAAACCATTAGCCGAAATTATGCTCACAGAAAAAGGCGGTGAAATCATGAGCGAGAATGGTTTAATGCCCTTATGGTCAGTTAGAAATATGGATTGCATTCGTTCAAGTGATTACCGCTCAATAGCAGAGAATGCAGAAACAATTAGTGGTCGCTGGAAATAAAGCTATTGATTAGAGGACAAAAAATGTCTCGTGGAATTCTAAGAACGACTATATTAATATTTATATTTATATTTTCGGGAAAAGCGTTTGCAGATGACGATCTTTTTTTTGAAAAATTAATCAGTAATAACGTAAACGAGACTGAGTATTCAGCTCTGATAAAAACGGTATCGGTTGAGCCCGTAGCCGACATTAGAAGCGGTTCTGGCTCTATAGGTTATATTTCATATAAGTTTATAGCAGAAGTAGAGAAGGTATTTAAAGGTTTATTAAATAGACAGATTGAATATTACGTAACTTACGAAGCGGGCATAAAACCAATTATTAGCAAGCAGTCTCAAATTATTAGTTTATGTTTATCACATGATAAAAAACTTTATGTACCTGATAATGGATATCGCATTGATGCGACTGATAAATTTATTACTATTGCTGAAGAAGCGGCTAGTAAATCAACCGACAACAAAAAAACTTGCCAGTAATATAACTACTCAGGTTTTACCTTTCCAGGGCACCAGTTTCTTTTCAGCCATACGCATTAAGACATCAATGCCGTAACCAATAATACCAATTAATATAATACCCATAATTACTACATCGGTTTGCTGAAATTTTGATGCCGAAATAATCATTTTACCGGCACCTTTTTCAGCCGCGACAAGTTCAGCTGCAACCACGGTTCCCCAACAGACACCCATCGCTACTCGTGCTCCGGTAAATATATCGGGTAATGAATTGGGTATAATGACATGTAACAAAACCTGAAATCGGGATGCCCCAAGTGAATAAGCCGCATGCACTTTAGAAATATTTACACCTGAGACACCAGCCCGAGCCGCAATAGTCATAATCCACAAGGCCGCCAGAAACAAAAGACTTATTTTTCCGGTCTCCCAGATGCCAAACCAGATAATAATTAATGGTATCAACGCCAGCGGGGGTATAGGTCGCATGAATTCAACAATGGGATCGAACCAACCACGAAACCAGCCATTTAAACCCATTGCATAACCCAGTGGTATGCCGACAAGACTACCCAATAAAAACCCGGCTAAAACACGCAATAAAGACCAGCCAATATTTTCAGTCAGGCTAATGTTCTGATAACCATGTTGACTTATTTCTATTAATCTTGAAACAACATTTTCAGGTGCAGGCAGCCAGATAGGCTCCATTTGCCAACCCTTGTCCGGCACAAAGCTCAAACTGCCTTTGCTCGTTATACTTACCACACCATTGTTTACCCTAACCGGTTGCGTTTCTGTAATAAGCTTTTTATTAACTTCGACAATACGATAATTTTTATCTTTTCCGCCTTCATCATTTTTTTTCACTCTAACTAAAGCACTGCGCCACGCCGTAACTTTTAATGCGTCATCCTTAGCAAAGCCCGTATTATTGAGACTCTCCTGCTGACTGATGTCCGGTTTTTTAAATGTTTCATCTCTGCGACCTACACGAACATACACCGTGGCCTGGTCTACTTTATTTTCAGCGTTTATCGCATTATATGTAAATGAGGTTTCACCGGTGAATGGCCCGGGCACATGAAGAGGAATTAAATTTGAACCGGTAAATGCAGCCCAGATTACAAACAGGGTAATAATAGATAAAATTGAAGCGACCCGGTTTGGTTTTACCGCGCTTTCATCACCAAAGGTAACTGTTTTTCTTTCATTATAATCATGTCTTTTTCTTCTGCTAATCAGGTCGCCAATATTTCTGAATATAAACTGATAGAATATATAGGCAAAAATAAACAGCAGAATATAAAGGGTAAGAATTAACATGACTTATTCCTTAAGCCCCATAATATCTTCTTCCATATCCCAGATCATTGTTAAAATTTCTTCTCGTTTATCTACAAAGTCATGACGTTTTTTAATGTCACGTAAATTGTCATCATTATCAGAACTGACACAGTCGGCAAAGGGTAGTTTATATTCTTTATGAATATGCCCGGGCCTGGGCGCCATAACTAATAACCGTTCGCCAAGAAGCAGAGCTTCTTCAACGGAATGGGTAATAAGAATAATAGTTTTACCGGTTTCTTTCCAGAGTTTGAGAATTAGACTCTGCATTTTTTCACGGGTTAACGCATCGAGTGCACCTAATGGCTCATCCATTAAAATGACATCAGGGTCATTAGCAAGACAACGTGCAAGTGCTACACGTTGCTGCATTCCACCAGATAGTTCATAGACGTTTTTATCTCCGAAACCATGCAAACCAACAATTTCTAGAAGTTCATTAACTCTGTTATCTGACTGTGAGCGTGAAACACCTTTCATAGATGGGCCAAAAGCAATATTTTTACGTACACTCATCCACTCAAATAAAGCACCCTGCTGAAAGACCATGCCTCGCTCTGCACCCGGCCCCTTTACTAACTGATTATTAAGCTTAACTTCTCCAGAGCCTGGATAAAGAAACCCAGCAAGAATATTAAGCAAGGTCGTTTTACCGCAGCCAGAAGGCCCGAGAATAGAAATCAACTCTCCTTTCTTAATATCAAGAGAGATATTTTTTAATGCATCAACAGTACTGCCATCCGGTAAATCGAATGTCATTGAAAGATTGTTTAAAAGTAAACTTGAGTCACTCAAAATAATAAATCTATTAAATTATTTACAGCTTTGCAGCGGCCTGAAGATAACTCGCATCAACCGCCTCATTATAATTATCGCGGGCTTTTGGTATAACGCCCTGCTTAACAAAAAAGTCAGCCACTTCTTTTAGAAACTTCTGCGTTCCACCGCCTAACCATTTATCACTGAGCTGTTCATTTATATCTGGAAATTTGAATCCTGACATAGTTTCTTTAGTTGTTTTTATTTTCATACCCGACGCAGTGGCAATCACAGCCAACATTTCACCAGTATCCTTATTATCAAATCTGGCGTTCATATCTGCTGTTACTTTTAGAAATTTCGAGAGTAACTCATCGTTTTCCTGTGCCCACTCTGCAGAAACCGTTGTCGCATCAAAAACCTGTATGCCCAGCCTTTCTTTTTCTGCTCCATTCATTAATACATTGCCGTGTTCTTTCATTCTGCTTAATGCACCACCCCAGCCACATACCATATCAAGATTGCCATTTGCAAAAGCAGCAGCACTGTCAGAGGGCGCCATATCTACAATTTTCATAGTGGCTGTATTCACTCCGAAATGTTGCATCTGTTTTAAAAAACCATAATGTGCGGCTGTGCCTATTGGTATAGCCACCTTTTTACCCTCTAGCTCTTGAACGTTATCCTGATCTATCTCAAGGCTTGAACGCACAACACAGTTATCATTTTCTGCATAAGACACCGCCACATCAACAACCTGAAGATCCTGCCCAGCTGATGCAGCAATCACAAAAGGAGGTATTCCGTGGGAGAAAGAAATATGCACATCTCCAGAAGCCATAGCCGCAGACATAGCCGTGCCCGAATCAAATGACACCCATTTTACATTAACGCCCAGGGTATCATCATAGATTTTTTTAACTTGCGCAAACTGGCTTGGGGTTGGCCACTCCAGGAAATAAGCAACTGTTATATCTTCAGCATAACAAACCGAGGTATTACTTATTGCAGTAATACTTAATAGTGACGCTAGATAAATTTTGCTTAACTGCGCTTTAATTATTTTCATTCTCTTGTCTCAAATTTTAAATTATTATTTGATTTTACATTAATTATAAACAGGAATCAGCCTAACCCCTGCAGCATTAACACTAAATCATGTTTTAGAGGATCTCAATGTTACAGCCCAGAACAGTAGTGAAATACCCAGTAAAACCATCTGTAATAAAGCAAAACCGGACACACTTTGAGTTATTACCGGTAACATTAACCCTGCTACCAGGCCTGACATCATAATTTGCATAAAACTCTGTACAGCTGATGCCGCACCTTTATTATCTGGAAAACAGTCCAGGGCCAGAACACCTAACCCTGGCATTGATAAAGCCATGCCAAATGCATATATCACTATAGGTAGAATTACCCAGAAAATATCAATTTCATAATAATTAGCCTGTAACATATTAATAGACATAGCCACGATCATAAACACAAATGCCATATTTACTATTTTTATAGTTGACCAGGATTTAATCAATTTGCCCGCTAGAAAAGACCCGCTGATAACTCCCACTGTAATGGGTAAAAATAATAACCAGAAGTGTGTACTACTCAGAGATAACAAATCAAATATAATAGTAGGTGCACCTGCAATATATACAAACAGTCCGCCAAATGAAAAACTCAATGCCGTCACTATTGATAAAAATCTAATGTGTAATAAAGTTTTTGCATAAACACGAATGACATGAAAAGGATGAAATGACTGTTGATCTGATGTTTCTAAAGATTCCTTAAGTGTCACACCTGAAAATAACAACATGCTTACACCATAAACACACAAAAAATAAAAGATACTACGCCATCCGTACAGCTCATGTAACCATCCGCCTATAATAGGCGCTATCGCCGGGGCCAGTGCAAACAACATCATTACATACGCCATTACACGTTGTGCATTATTACTATCATAGATGTCTCTTACCATGGCTCGCCCAGCGACCATGCCACCGCTTGCGCCGACACCCTGCAAAACTCTAAACATTAAAAACTGGGAATAGTCTGTTGAGAAAGCACATCCTGTTGAAGCAACAGAATATAAAAATAGTGAGCCTATAATTATATATTTACGGCCTAAACGATCTGACAGCGGCCCCCAGAACAAACTAAAAATTGCTGTTGCCATTAAATAAAAGGCTATTGACTGAGAAAGCAGTGCCCGATTAACTGAAAAATCTGCCTCAATAGACTGAAATGATGGCAGGTAAGTATCAATAGTAAATGGACCAATCATCGAGACTAAAGCAACAATGATAACCATTGATAACATATTACTGTTTTTAATATTTAACATATCGACACTGTTGTTTTAATCCAGTGACTCTACTATTTTATATGCCTCTTCAATAGTGGGCGCATATAATTTCGCAACACAGCAGGAACCACTTTGAGCAGCGTGTGCTTTTACCAGACCGAGTATTGATTTAAGATCAATAACAAGCCCACTAGCCCTGGGCCTCACAATACCCTCTACTTTATTAGTGATATCAAAAGCATAACCTGATGAGTCAATCAGATAATCTGCCTCATTATAATCAAAACTATTTAAATCAGCATCATCATCCCATTGAGCCTGACCCCTGACGTGTATCAGCTCTGCATCATCAGAGTGTTTTATAACAGCAGGCCAGTTAATCAATCCATTTCCTTTAAATATATATTTAAACTATTAAAGCTACTCTATTAAGCCTAAACAGTGTTCAGTTTTTTCATAACCAAGTTCAATCATTTCATCAGCTCGATCAAACTCAAGTGTTGCACAGGCATTTCTTGCAATTTCAATAATAAGATCCGGTGGATATGCTGCAAGTTTCTGCCTGGCAATGGTGCTCTGCATTGCGTCAAATGCCTGGTTTGCTATATCATAAGCATCCCAGTCAATTGCAGGTTCCACAATACTCGTAGCGAGGTTTATCTTTTCTTTTAGTTGATCAATATAACTACTAATTTTTTCGCTAATACCATTAGTAACTTCATCTTTTTTATAAATGATATTACGTTTTTTATTATCTACAATTAACTTACCTCCTAAATTAACAGCAATTGTAATATCAGTATTGTCACTGAATGTTGGCGCTATTGGCACAGGATTTAAAACTCCTCCATCAATTAAGCATGCTCCTTTATACTGATGAGGAGTAAAAAACATTGGTAATGAAATTGATGCTCGTATAGCATTAAAAAGCCTTCCCGAATTAATCCATACTTCTTTTTCTTCATTTAGATCTACTGCAACTGCTGTATACCTGGTTTCCAGGTCATCAATTTTTATATCTCCAACCAGTTCCTTTAAATTATTAATGATCTTATCACCTTTAACCAGACCACTTTTACTCCATGAAATATCGAGCAAGGAGACAATATCAATTTTCTTAATCGCGCGTACCCAGCTCTCAAACTCATCAAGCTTGTCGGCAGCATATATACCTCCAACAAGTGCCCCCATAGAACAGCCGGAAATGGACTGTATTTCATAACCATGCTCCTCCAGGCAACGGATAACACCAATATGCGCAAGACCACGGGCACCTCCACTTCCTAGAACTAAAGAAACCGATTTCATATATTGATCTTAACCTTTTCTATTATTCAGATAATAAAAAGCCCATATTGCAACATAATCAGGGGCGTGTAAAATTTTTGCGTGCCCGTTCAACTTTTTTACGAATAACACAACCTTCTGCATGGTCATTAACCATGCCCATTGCCTGCATAAAAGCATATGTCGTTGTCGGACCAACAAATTTCCATCCGAGTTTTTTTAAATCTTTAGCAAGTTTTACTGATTCTAATGTTGTTGATACAGTTTGTGGTTCTGTCAGTGAACTGGAACCTGGTTCGTATCGCCAGAAAAAGCTAGCCAATGAACCTTCCTGCTTTACAAGTTGTATGGCACAGATGGCATTATTGATGGTCGCTTCAATTTTTCCTTTATGACGAACTATACCTTTATCAGTTAATAAACGATTAATATCTCGTTGTGTAAATTTCGCAACTTCATAAAAATCAAAATACTTAAATGCTTTACGAAAATTATCTCGTTTCGCCAGAATAGTTCGCCAGCTTAATCCAGACTGAAAGCCTTCAAGACATATTTTCTCAAATAATCGCTGATCATCGCTAACAGGGTAACCCCATTCAGCATCATGATAGTTTATGTATTGTGTAGTCGCCTCACACCATTTACAGCGTACTTTTCCATCAAGCCCCTTAACCGTTTCTGACATTACCTATTCCTTTTTATATGGTTAAGTATTTAGAGACCATATCTAATCTAGATTTTACTTATTATTTATATTAATCAATTTAATATATCAGTTATAAACTACTTTATTTTTTATAACCAACATACATTAAAATCTATAACTTAAACCAACACCACCCCAGAATAAATCTTTTAATAATTCATCACCAGCATAACGGATATGATCTCGATTCACCGCCCTGCTATAGCTGGTATAAGCATATACATCAAGTTCTTTCATAACTAAATAATTAATATTAGCACGTAATTGGCCATAATTAATCCCGTCATGTCCATCAGTTACATAACCAGAATTAATACCTACAATAGTTCTTAAATTTATGGAGAGCGATTTATTTAATTTATACTTTTTTTAAGTGAGATATTCGTAAATACTCCACTGGCATCAAATGAATAATAAAAACTGCCTAAAATCTGAAATCTTTTTTTATAAAAATAAGCCAGATCAAGACTTATTTCATTATCATGTGAACTGATATTGCCTTCACGAGACTGAATAGAATTATAAGCTGCAAATACCTGAAGATTTTCAAGTAACTTTGTTCCATAGACTAGATTCAGATTAACCTCTGTATAGTCTGAATGAATAGCCCTGGCGACCCAGGGTATGATGCTAATATCTTTATAGCTGAACTCTGATGATAAAGAGGCAAGCCCTTTACCTGACAAATTATCACGCCCTTCAGTTATATAACGACTCTCAAAAAGCAGGTGTGCATGCCACTCGTAAATTTCTTCGAGTTTGGCTCTATATACATCTTCAAGTTTTATATCACCGCCAACACCAATTTCGACATCTCGAGGGACATTATTATCTGTTTTCGCTGTAACGGTTGATGACAAACAAATCATAACGGTAATAATAGAAAATAAATTGTTCTTCTTTAATAAAGACATAAAGATCAGCTCTCTTGTTATTACTAGTTACATTTGTGTACATATGAAAAGCTACCGATCTTGCGTTTAGCTTCGCTCAAGTGACTGATAATTAATTTCCTTGAACCCTGGATAGCCAAACACTTCCAAATTTGCATTAATTAGATCACCTTTTGTCACTTCATCTGAAAACACAAAAAACACCTTTCTCTTCTCAAATTATATTATATGACATACTTTATTCTGTACATGATCATAATAATTACCTTTAAGAATGAAGACTTTCGGCCTATATACGTTAACTACTATATTATTAACAGTTAGGTGAATTGTTATATTTATATATAAATTCTTATTAATGTTATTCTGTATTTATCACTAACACATGCTTCAATTACAAGATCTAACCATTTTTAGTTTAGCTTGCATGCAATGACTCGACCACATTGTGACGATTAAGATCACTCTTGCATTATTATATTATGCTTTAATAGGCAACCAAGCGATTTTTGGCTTAGGCTAGCAGTTTTTTGTGTGTGAGTAATTTATTACTATACGACTTAGCAGTCACCACCGCCGCCGCCACCGCTGTCTCCACCAAAACTCCCACTCGAATCAGCACCTACTGAGGTGTTATTGAACAATCTATATTTTATCATAAAAAATATGAGTGAAACTGACGCCGAAATACCAAACACCCAGGGCAACACTGAAGATGTAAAATAATTAGATGACTCAATTGACATAAATTCATAACTTGAGGTAGTGACTAGTAATATAAAAGAAAATAAAAGCGACCATCCATACCAAATCAGTATAAAAGCTACGAGCCACAGTACAAAAATATATTCATGTATCCTGGAATCTAAAATAGAACCAAGATAAAACACCATGCCTGAAAGAGCGTATATATTTTTCATTGTTTTACATACAATAGTGAACCAGATAGAAAACCCAATAGAGTGATATGAAATCTATATAGTCTTGTTTTAATTATTATTGATAATTTTATATATCACGTCTAGCCTTAGCTTGTACAGTAACTTATAGAGGATATTGTTATATATTATTCTCTTACCCAGCTATGTGACAACTAATTATTAAGGATTATTAGTAATTTAGAACCTTATCACTATTGTTCTTACCGATAGTTATTGCGGGCACATGACTTAATACAACTTAACTTAAGACATCTTTTTTATCTCACGTAACTGTAGACAAAGCACCCGCTCTCACCTGCCTGGTATTCTCATAATTTTTATTACTAGAATGCCAGCCAAACAGACCACTCCATAAGCCGTTTTTATAATCAATGTTTAACCAGCTTGGTACATACGGCTTTTGATTAGCAATCGTGAAGTCGGTTACTGGTGGAGGCCCTATATAATCACCTACCTGGCAGTTTTTTGTCATCACTGTATTAAAGCGTATAAATATTTTATCTGTTAATTGCTGCGCCTCACCTAACACATCAGCCATTTCATTAGCTGAAAGTTTCCATGCGCCATCGAGCGTCTGCTCACTATAAAATGCCAGGCGCTTGCCTAATAAACAGCTAAAATAAATTTGTATCTCTATAAGTAAAACTGAATCTAACTGCCTGCTTTGCTCGCTTGCGGCTTTACTTAACTTTATATCAACTTCTTTATTATGAAATATTAAGACTTCACTCATAACTTTACCTTTTTAGCTCAATAACTAGATTAGGTGCGTTTTTAATAAAAGACTCAATATAACATTACTTTTTAATATTATATTATCTATTTTCAGCTTTATTAAGTCATTTAATGACTATTTGCTTAGTTTGAATATTGGGTGAAGCACTAATAACTTAATTTAACGAATATTTATTAAACAGTTTAAATAATCGCTTCTAAGGTTTTAGACAAATCTGAGGGATAAATAATATTACTTATTTGTTCTCAAGATATTCTTGATAATTTTTTTCATAATCATTTAAGTTTTCTATCAAGACTTTTTTGTATTGATCCGTTAAAAAATCAATAGCCAAATCTTTATCTTTTCTAAAGTCGTCCAGGTTTTTAGCTGTGGATGAATACATAAATGAATTAAACCGGGCAGCTGAAAACAATATTGACGTACTCACTTTACCGTTTTTATGTTTATCACACTGATCATTGGCCAGTTTGATAAATTCATCGGTTATTTCCCAAAACGCGTCATCACGAATTTCTTTACTCATAGGGGAGTCTCTTGAAATTTAATTAAATTGAATTTTGCCACAGAGACACAACGTTGACGGAGAAAGCCCTGATATTTACTACGCCTACGGCGTAGTAAATATCAAAAACTCTGTTTCTCTGTGGCATATATTTTGTTTTTATCTAACCGCCGGTATAAGACATAAAACGCAAAACTTTTTCCGGGTTTTCATTAAACTCGTGTTTCTCTGGTTTTAAATCTATTGCTGTGCGTATTGCCTGCTCTAACTCTTCATCACTTATGCCGGCGCGTAATAACGGACGTAACTCGAAGTTATCGTCCTGTCCAAGGCAGGTATAAATAGTGCCATCTACTGATAAGCGAACCCGATTACAGGTTTCACAAAAATGCTGCGATAACGGTGTGATAAAACCAATATTAATATCTGTGCCCTGCACATTCATGTATCGTGCCGGGCCGCCACCTGGCATAACACCCGGAACCAGATCAAAACTGTTTGAAAGGCGTTTTTTTATGTCCTGAAGATTTACAAAACTTTCCGTCGCTTTGCGGCCCATGTCACCGACCGGCATCGTTTCTATAAACCGTAAGGTAAAACCATGTTTAGCGCAAAATTCAACCATGCTTTCAACTTCATGGTCATTTACACCTTTCATTAACACCATATTAATTTTAATAGGGCTAAGGCCTGCCTCTTTTGCGGCCATTAATCCATTAATTACTTTTTCTAACTTACCGCCGGTTAATTCTTTAAATGTCTTTGCATTTAAGCTGTCGAGGCTTACATTAATTCGACTAATGCCAGCACCTTTTAATTGTTCTGCATGTTTAGTCATGCGAGTGCAGTTAGTGCTGAGTGATAAATCATCTAAACCCGGTAACACAGATAAACGATGTGCCAGTTCAGGTAAATTTTTTCTAACTAAAGGTTCACCTCCAGTTAAACGAATTCGACGTGTACCCATTCTTGCAAAGGCAGCAACCACTCTTTCGAGTTCATCAAATGTTAACCACTCTTCAGGCTCATGAAAATCTTTGAAATGTTTTGGCATGCAATAGCTGCAACGAAGATCACATCGATCAGTTACCGATATGCGCACGTAGTCTATGCTACGCCCAAACTGATCTATTAGTGCTGTTTCTGACATGACCTGTTACCTCGCGTAATTATACGCATATGGATATGACCCGCTAAAAGCAAACTCAAGACTCAGGTCACTCTAACTATTGAGCAGGCAAGGCGCTTTATCCCTGATCAATAATAAGTATACTATTCGCTTATAATATAAGATAAATTCCATATTCGCTACATTAGCTATTGTAGGGTTTTATCACCGTTGGTCGAGTTAATCTTCTTAGACTCAATATTAGCCCTCCTTAAATAAATTGTTATCTGTGCACGTTATTCTAAATAAAAACAATGATTTAGAACCTTTATTATCACCGCAGACTATTAACATCACTCTACAACGCAGCTACAGCAAGCTATCAACCATGTGACGCCGCTTTTTGTATGCTATACCTCATATCCTTTAGTGATAATCAAATTTACGTTTGGCATCAAATTTAATAATAGGCTATATAAGTATTTTATGATCAACTTAACAATGCTGATTAGCTTTATTGATATCGATCAATATAATTGCCTGACACTTAAGAACAGGACTTATGTATGACATCCAGTGTGATTCACGACGCGACCAAGCAACCTGCCGGACGCATCGAAACCAAAAACACCACCTGTTATATGTGTGCATGTCGTTGTGGCATACGCGTAACGCTACGTGACAACGAAGTACGCTATATAGAAGGTAACCCTGAACATCCTTTAAATAAGGGTGTTATCTGCGCTAAAGGCGCATCAGGGATTATGAAACAGTACTCCCCTGCGCGTTTAACAAAACCGTTAATGCGTAAGAAAGGCTCTTTACGTGGCGATGCTGATTTCGAGGAAATTTCCTGGGATAAAGCTTTCGACATTATGGAAGACCGCCTGGCAAATATTCGTGCGACTGACCCCAAGAAGTTCACTTTAATAACGGGGCGTGACCAGATGCAGGCGTTAACCGGTATGTTCGCTAAGAACTACGGCACACCTAATTATTCTGCACACGGCGGTTTCTGTTCAGTAAACATGGCTGCGGGCATGATTTACTCAATCGGTGGTTCATTCTGGGAGTTCGGTGGCCCTGATCTTGAACGCTCCAAACTGTTCATTATGATCGGTACAGCGGAAGATCATCACTCTAATCCGATGAAGATTGCCCTCTCCAAGTTTAAACGTGATGGTGGTCGTTTCATTTCAATTAACCCTGTGCGCACGGGTTACTCGGCTATTGCTGATGAATGGGTGCCGATTAAACCGGGTACTGATAACGCATTAATTTTAGCGATCGTACGTGAGTTAATTGAAACCGGTTTATATGACCGTGAATTTGTAAAAGATTACTCTAACTCAGGCCAGTTAGTTAACTGTGATGAGAATTCTGAGCAGCACGGTATGTTCTATCGCATGGACATTACCAACCCTGAAGAAGGCTGTTTTGATCACCAGAACCAGATGTGGTGGGATCGTCACACTAATAAAGCCGTGCGTACTCATACTGAAGGCGCTGATCCGTTCCTGATGGGTGAATTTACCATGCCAGACGGCACGCCGGTTAAACCTGCGTTCCAGCTTTTAAAAGAATCTGTTGAAGAATACACACCAGAATGGGCATCATCTGTTACCGGCATTCCAGCTGAAACAATTATTCGTTTAGCCCATGAAATGGGCATTGTAGCGCGTGATGAGAAAATTGAATTACCGATCGCCTGGACTGACACATGGGGTCGTGAGCATGCATCGGTAATCGGTAACCCGGTTTCTTTCCATGCTATGCGTGGTCTTGCTGCTCATTCTAATGGTTTTCAGGCAATTCGTGGTCTTTCTATATTAATGTCTATTTTAGGCACCATTGATCGTCCGGGTGGTTTCCGTCATAAGGCTCCTTTCCCTCGCCCAATTCCACCTTGCCCTAAAACACCGACTGGCCCGGAAGGCGTTAAGCCCAATACACCACTCGGTGGCATGCCATTGGGTTTCCCTGCTTCACCGGATGACCTGTTCCTCGATGAAAAAGGTGGCCCGGTTCGTCTTGATAAAGGTTTTTCATGGGAGTATCCATTATCGGCACACGGTTTAATGCACAATGCGATCACTAACGCATGGCGCGGTGACCCGTACAAAATTGATACGATGATGATCTTCATGGCTAATATGGCATGGAACTCATCAATGAATACCAATGAAGTTCGCGACATGCTGAACGACAAAGATGAAGATGGCGAATACAAGATTCCATTCCTTATCGTTGCCGATGCATTCCACTCTGAAACGGTTGCTTTCGCAGACTTAGTGCTGCCAGATACAACTTACCTGGAGCGTCACGATGTTATGTCTATGTTAGACCGTCCTATTTCAGAATTTGACGGCCCGGTAGATTCAGTGCGTATTCCGGTTGTGCCACCTAAGGGTGATTGCAAACCATTTCAGGAAGTATTAATTGAATTAGGTTCACGTTTGAAATTGCCTGTATTCGTTAATAAGGATGGTTCGCGTAAATACCGTGATTACCCTGAGTTTGTAACCAACTTTGAAACTGAGCCAGGTTCTGGCATAGGTTTCCTCGCCGGCTGGCGTGGTAAAGGTGGAGAGAAGTTCATGAAAGGTGAACCGAATCCGAATCAGTGGGAAATGTACGAAAAGAACAACTGTGTTTATCAGTATCATTTAC
>JAPHRB010000021.1 GCA_026197015.1 Gammaproteobacteria bacterium
CAATACCCGCCTCAGAGCCAATGAATACCTGCATATCTTCAGCCTGGATGCAGCGATCTAACAGGCCTAACATATCCCGTTTGTTTTGAAACACCTGGAATAACTGCTGTAACTGATTTGCGTTATCAGCCTCATTAAAGCGAATTAAATTCGCCTGCCCCTGCAATCGATAACTTTCATTCTCTTCGTCGGGTTTAAGCGCCTGATCTGCCAGATTCACCGCCGCAGCCATTAACTCATCAACCTGGGTGCGTGCAGATTGCATTTCCTGCACCAGCAAAGCTCTTATTTGAAATATATCCTTACCCATAAAATGATGGTTTAGATAATTTGACACTTTAACCAGTTCGTCCTGTGTATAGTCTTTATCAACATGCACAATTCGGTTTTGCACATCTCGCTCATTAACCACCAGAATAGCGAGTATTTTTTTGTCCGGTAAAGGTAAAAATTCAATACGACGTAAATTTAACTGTCCACTTTTTGGTAGCGTTATCACACCGGCCATCTGTGTTATATCGGTTAACAGGTTATTCGCCATATTGATGAGGGTATCTTTATCCTGATCTGCGTTTAACTGTTGCTGTAGCTTTTCTTTAATGGCGTTTTCTATAGGACTAAACTCCAGCATGGAGTCTACATACATACGAAATCCCATATTAGTCGGTACTCGTCCGGCGGATGTGTGCGGCGCTGAAACCAGACCTATAGAGTCCAGGTTGGCCATGACATTACGGATAGTAGCGGTTGAAATATTTAGACCCGCTGTTTCTGCAAGGGTTTTAGATCCGACGGGAGTACCCTCCTCAACATAACAGTTGATAAGGGTTTTTAATAAATACTGAGAACGCTCGTTTAGAGGCATAGATGAAATTTTAGACATTTTAATTTATACAAATAATTAATATTTTGTATAACTCCCTACGCTAAACCAAAGTATATTTTGCATCAGGAATAAATCCTAAAGCGCCTTAAGCTGCCCATTGTCTATGCTGTATATGGTATCCATTTTTCTGGCAAGCTCCATATCATGCGTAACCACAATCAGACTGGTAGAAAATTCCTTATTTAAACGTAATAAAACCTGTACAACCTGTTCTGCAGTTGCTTTATCCAAATTACCTGTCGGCTCATCTGCACAGATACAACGGGGCTCATTAATAACCGCCCGAGCGATTGCCGCACGCTGACGCTCACCACCTGACAATTCAGCAGGTTTATGTTTTACGCGGCGTGTCATGCCTACTTTATCAAGTAACATGCCGGCCTTATTTAATGCCTGTGCAGGGCTAGTACCTCGAACCAGTGCCGGCATGGCAACATTTTCTTCTGCACTAAATTCAGCTAACAGGTGATGAAACTGATAAACAAAACCCATGTAGTTATTGCGCACTTTACAACGTTTTTTTTCTGACATGCGTACCAGGTCTTCTTCGTTAATAAAGACCTGTCCTGAGGTAGGTTTATCAAGGCCGCCGAGTAAGTGCAGTAAAGTACTCTTACCTGAACCTGAAGCACCCACAATTGCAACTTTTTCACCTGTTTTAACTGTGAGGTTTATGTTCTTTAATATTTCTAACTTATTACCACCACCCTCTTCAAAGGTCATGCATAAGTCAACCGCTTCTAAAACAATACCCGCGCCTGTACCGTTAGGAAACATTTGTGATTCAGAAAAATGATTAGTTATTGGCATTATTCATACCTCAATGCATCAGCAGGCTGAATTTTTGCCGCACGGTAGGCAGGATAAATAGTCGCCAACACTGACAAACCAAAAGCCGAGGCGGTATAAGTTAATACATCTGATAGTCGTAAATCTGACTTAAGTTCTGTAATGTAATAAACATCTGCCGGTAAAAACTTGGTGTTCATCAGGCCTTCAACAAAGCCAACAATTACATCCACATTCAATGCAACGGGCACCCCTAATGCGACACCTAATAATGTACCCGCCAGACCTATCACAACACCTTGAACGATAAATACCCACATTAAACTACCTGGTGTCATACCAATAGTTCTTAATATTGCAATATCAGCCTGTTTATCATTAACCGTCATCACTAGAGTAGAAATAATATTAAAAGCCGCAACAGCCACAATTAGTAACAGAATAATAAACATCACGACTTTTTCGGTTTTCAGGGCTTTAAATAAATTACTGTGCATTTTAGTCCAGTCACGCACCCAGTAATCTTCACCAATAACACTGTCTAATTCATGCGTGACTTCATATGCACTAAACATATCATCTAACTTAAGGCGAACACCTTCGACTTTCAGACCCAGACTAAACAACTTCTGTGCATCTTGCATATGCATAATAGCCATGGAACGGTCAAACTGATGCATGCCTGCTTCAAAAACACCCACAACAGTAAATCGTCTCAAACGCGGCATCACACCAACAGGCGTAACATTAGCCTGAGGCGTTATAACCGTGATTTTTTCACCTTCAAACACACCCATCGCATTGGCAAGCTCTTTACCGAGAATAATTCCAAAGTGACCGGGTTTTAAATCCGCAAGTCGACCTGAAACCATTTTATCATCTATCTCGGAAACGTTTGGCTCCTGATCAGGTAAAACACCACGAATAATGGCGCCACTCACTCTGTTTCGATTACTTAACATGCCTTCGTTTTGAGTAAAGGGTGCGGAACCTATAACACTAGGGTGTTTATCAACTTTTTTCTGAATGGATTGCCATTCAGTGAGTTTACCGTCCTGGCCCGTAACGGTTGCATGAGCAGTCATACCTAAGGTACGTTCACGTAACTCTTTACCAAAACCATTCATAACTGAGAGCACAACAATGAGTGCGGCTACACCCAGTGCTATACCTAACATAGAAATTAATGCGATAAATGACACAAATCCATTACGACGTTTGGCGCGTGTGTATCTAAGGCCGATATAAAGCTCTTTCGGTCTAAACATATCAGAAGGGGTTCTTTATAATTATGTGTTTATATTGATTAAATTTTAACCAAAAAAAATTGTGATCATCTATGATCACACCTATCGCACTACGGCTAAAGTACTACAGAAATTGACCTGTCAATTGACATGCCCTTTGCGTCAATTTTTGCTCCGTATGCTAAAACTTCTACCCCTTCCTTAACGGCCTCTCTTAACAATCGTCCATATTCGGCATCAATTGAATCTGCCGGTTTCACAAGACTAACATCTGTACGCATTATTATAAATAGCAGAACAGCCCTATCACCTGATTTAACCTGTTGAATTAACTCACGCAAATGCTTTTGTCCTCGTTTTGTGACCGCATCGGGAAACTGACCTACTCCCAGCTCGGTGCTTAATGTCACATGTTTTACCTCAACAAAAACATTTTGTTCTGCATATGAGAGCAAAAAATCAACACGACTACCCTCATCACCATATGTTACTTCGCTACGACAACTATCGAAGCCAGCAAGTTCCGTAATCTGATTCTGTAACAAGGCTTCTTTTGCCAGCTTGTTTGTGAGCCCGGTATTAATACAGGCCATAACATCAGTTTTAAGTTCTATTAACTGCCAACTATGGGGATATTTTCTTTTTGGATTATCTGAAACACTTAACCAGACATTGGCACCTGTGGGCATACAGCCTGTCATGGCACCCGTATTTGCGCAGTGCGCGGTAATCTCGGAACCATCGTCTAAAACAATGTCCGCCAGAAAGCGTTTGTAACGTTTTATAAGTTTTCCCTTGATCAGGGGCGAGTCAAAATTCATCTAGTACTCTGTATAATAATCATCCTCATATATTACAGGTTTAGCCAAATGTAATACAAACTAGCTTTCAGGTTTTACCTGAAGAACATGCCTGATTCACGATCAGTTTATTAGGCAGCAATATTATTCTGGACTATTATATAAATACAAAGCAAAAAAACCTCAACCACGAAAACCATAACCACGGATAATTTAATGAAACAATTAATTAGAAATTTGCTAATTACAGTATTTTTATTCGGTATATCAAACATTACATTGGCAGATATGTCAGACGGTTGTAAGTCATGTGTAAAAGGCTACGATTGCAGTCGAATAAATAAAACCTGTAATGCTACCTGTAAGGCAAACTTATATCAAAAACAGGACGATCTGGATTCATGCCGTGCAGGTTGCATTGGAAAACTGGAAAAGTGCCTGTTAGACGCAAACAAATCATGCGGTTTTTATTGCGAGGACAAGTAGATATCAAAAAAAAGGGTTCTAATGCAAAACATTAAAACCCTGATTGTTTTATAGCTAACCTTTAGCTGGTTAATTTCACCTAACTAATCTCACCTAACTAATCTCACCGGGATAATCCGCAATACCCGGGTTAGTTTTAATACCCACTAATTTTGGATGATTAATTTTGGCTAGTTTTAGTACATTATCTTTACCACGGTTTTTCACAATATAGTCACGAACCACATCCCACATTAGTCGACCATCTGGTGCCTGGCCTACTGATGCCCAACCGGCAACTTTATATTTCTGGGTAGCTTCAATGACATGACCATTATCGAGTGTTGCATTTGTAATTCGCTGATACAAAGGTTTTGATGGATCAATTGTATAATCCATACCACCAACGCGCACCATATCACCACCTGATTGCAAGTATGGGTCAACATCAAATAAGTTATCTGCCACACCTTCCAGTATGCGTAATAAATCACGCCCGGTCATTTCACTGACATAAGTCTCACCGTAAGTAATGGCACATTGAGTCATTACATCTTCCATGGTTATCCAGTCACCTTCTAATGTCGTTGTACCCCAACGCACACCGGCAGACATTGCCACATCTGCACTGTATTCTTCACGTAATGCATTACATAAGATCTGATCCCAGGTACCCATGAAATTACCACGACGATATAATAACCTATCGGCAATAGCTAATTTTTCATCGAGTATTTCTTTAAAAGACTTTCCTACACGGCCTTCATTATAAAAATATTTTTGTGCGCGACTTTCAACAATATTTTTATCATAAACCGTATTACGCATTTGATCTAAATACGCCTGCATTTCTTTGTCTTCATCTAACCAGTCCGTAATAACCGGTAACATTTTGTAATCCATGGATTTAATTTTTCCATCCTGAATATCAAAATCCATAACACCTACAAACTTACCATTAGAACCCGCATTAGTTACCAGGCAAGTTCCACCGGCCACATTTTTAACTTCAATAGGTTTAGGGATACCGTCATGAGTATGACCACCGAAAACTGCGTTCAAACCAGGCACACGCTCTGCCATTTTAATATCCACATCCATACCGTTATGAGATAACAGTACAATTGCATCTGGCTTTTCATCTGCTTTAATTTTTTTAACCAGTTCAATCATGTCATCTTCGCGTAAACCAAATGACCAGTCAGGGAAGAACTCCTGTGGATTCGCATTAGCTGTACGCGGGAACGCCTGACCTACTATACAGATACGCGCACCGTTAATTTCTTTAATAACATAAGGCCTGAAAGCATGACCGGTGTCTTCATTAAATAAACCACTGCCATCATATTTTTCAACCATCGTAGGGTATTTATCACCAAACAATGAATCATCTTTAACCCTTACGTTCTGGCCAATGAAATCACCTTTAAACAGGGCGACATTACTCAGCACCTCTTCTTCTTTATAAGTAAACTCCCAGTGCCCTACCATGACGTCCAGGCCAAGAATATTTGAGGCCTCTACCATATCGACACCACGTGTCCATAAAGAGGTGCCCGAGCCCTGCCACAAATCACCACCATCAATAGTAATTGTGTTTTGCTTACCACCTGCAGTTTCTCGCAATTGTGTTAATAAAGATTTAATTTGCGCAAAACCACCGGTTTTACCGAATGTTTCTGCGGCTTTCTGGAAATCTAAATATGTATAAGCATAAGACTCAGGTGTTTTTGCCTGAAAACCCATGGCTGTCAGTAACTTGTTACCGACCAGATGTGGTGGTCGACCATAAGCTTCACCCATACCCAGATTAACATTGGGCTCTCTAAAATAAACCGGGTTTAACTGACCATGCACATCGGTAATATGTAAAATTCTGACATTGCCTTTCATTGGTAAGTCATAAAAACCTTCAGGCATAACTCCCATCGCAGGTTTAGCTGCAGAAGCTGAGGGGGAATTAGACTTATCTGAGCAACCAGTCATGGCAGGAACAGTAGCTGTGGCTGCAGCGGCACCCATTAACTTTAAAAAAGTACGACGGTTTAAAAATGGCATGGTATCACCCTAATATTGGTGGTTGTACAAAAAGCAGGTTTAGATCTTCTTCAAAAAAGTTTTCAACGCTGTAACTATAATCTACTATCTGATTGTAATGAGCTTTTAATTTATTATAATAATCCGCCCAATAATATAGATTTTTTCTTGAGTTTTCAAATGCTTAGTAACAAACACCTGATTCATTATGCAATCCGGAAAATGCATTTTGCAATTATTTTATATTTTATATCGGCTCTGTTCGTCACAAAGTATAGCACCGCCGATATAGTAAAACCGGCTATGGTTGAAATTAGTGTATTTGCAGATGGAAATTACCGGGTAGAACTACGCGCCAGTATTGAAGCCATAATGACAGGCATTAATTCTAAATATAGAAATACTCAGGACGCCCCCTCTGCCGAAGAATATGATGCATTAAGAGCGTTGCAATCTGCACAACTACGTGAAAAGTTTATTACCTTCGAAAGCCAGTTAGAAGAAGAAATTAAACTCTACTTTGATAAAAAACCAACGAAATTACAAATTAGCGAAGTAATAATTCCCGTTCCCGGTTATACAAAAGTCCCACGCACCAGTTTAATTGTTTTTCAGGGCAAGATAGATAAACAGGTAAAACAGCTCTCCTGGTATTACCCTGCCCGGTTTTCTGATAACGCAATACGTGTAAGGCAAATTGATACCGAAAATGAAAAGTGGTACTGGTCATCATGGCAATGGTTAAGAAACGATCAGCTAAGTAAGCCTTTTTCTTTAAAAGAAGTATTCACGGAACCGGCGCTATTCTCAGTGATATCAGAATATGTAATTGCGGGTTTTGATCACATTATTCCAAAAGGTCTTGATCACATATTATTTATTCTTGGCATTTTTCTACTTAGCACAAAACTCAAAACACTGGCCTGGCAGGCAACCATGTTTACCCTTGCCCATTCAATTACACTCAGCCTGTCAATGTTTAATATAGTCAGTTTGCCCGCAAGTATAGTAGAACCCCTTATCGCTCTATCAATTGCTTACATTGGTTTTGAAAACATATTTGCCCACAAGTTAAAAACCAGTCGACTGGCACTTGTTTTTGCTTTTGGTTTATTACATGGTCTGGGGTTTGCCAGCGTGCTGGCAGATTTTGGAATGCCTGAAAGCGCTTATGCCACTGCTTTAATCAGTTTTAATATAGGCGTTGAGATTGGCCAGCTTATCATTTTGAGCAGTGCATATTTTTGTATTACTTACTGGTTTAAAAACAAACAGCATTTTCATAATTATATAACCGTACCCGGCTCTATTATAATCGGTGTTACAGGGCTGTACTGGACCTGGGATAGATTTAGCTGGGCAGCTATTGGTTAATTCTTAAAGACAGGTTGTCCGCGTGCATAAAAACAAAAACATATTTTCCGCAAATGCACGCAAATAAACGCAAATAAAAACAAAAAGCATTAATTATAGTATATGCGCCGCAGGTGCTTAACAAAAAAACATTTGCGTTTATTCGCGTTCATTTGCGTTTTCTTTTGCTTCTATCTTTTAAACTTCAAAATAACCCGATAGCCCAACAACACACTCAAAATAACCAGCATCACACCCGGCACCAGATAATCTGCTTTAATCATCATAAAATAATGCAATAAAGCTAATATTGAAACCGGATAAATCACCTGATGCAATCGTCCCCAGTTTTTTTTCAGGCGTTTCATCATGCCATTTGTAGAGGTTACAGCCAGAGGGATCAATAGTAAGAAGCTAATAAAACCAATTGTAATAAATGGCCTTTTAATTATGTCTTTAACGATATTTTCAATACTGAAAAATTGATCAAACCAGATATAACTCAGAAAATGCATACAAACATAAAAGAATGCAAATAAACCCGTCATGCGACGGTAACGTATTAACCAGTTTAATTTAAACACCTTACGCGCCGGTGTAATAGTTAAACCGATTAAAATAAAATAAATAGCCCAGTCACCCAGAGTTCGAATTATTTCTTCAACTGGATTTGGACCAAGTTCATTATTTAGCGCATTAAATACCAGCAACATAAACGGTAAAAAACATAAAATAAATACCATCGGTTTAAAAAAGTTTACAGCTGGCGCTCTATGCTTTATTAACATAAATAAATTACTTTTAATCACTGCTTCCAGTTGCAGCATTTTAATATAACTTCATTTGACCTGTGATTAAAAACTAATCAATTAAAAATATTTTTTCAAGTCCATATCTTTATAAAGGTGTGCAACCTGTTCGCCATAACCATTAAACAATTGGGTTTTGGCCTTCGGCTCCCAGAACTTTGACCCCAGTGCACGTTCAGTCGCCTGGCTCCATCTCGGATGATCCACGTTCGGATTTACATTTGAATAAAAACCATATTCTTTAGGGCCAGTAACATTCCAGGTGCAAACAGGTTCATGTTCAGTAAATTTAATTTTTACAATCGATTTGATACTTTTAAAACCATATTTCCAGGGCACAACTAAACGTATCGGCGCGCCATTCTGGTTTGGCATATGATGCCCATATATACCTGTCGCCATAAAACATAACGGATTCATGGCTTCGTCCATTCTTAAACCATCACGGTAAGGCCAGTCTAAAACTCTGCGCACCTGTCCCGGCATTTGCTGTGGATCATAAAGTGTATCAAATTGAACATATTTTGCTTTAGACGTGGGCTCGAAACGTTTCAACATATCTGCCAATGAAAACCCAAGCCAGGGCACCGTCATTGACCAGGCTTCTACACACCTGAATCTATAAATACGCTCTTCGATCTGAGCGTGTTTTAATATGTCCTCGAGATGAAAAGTACCGGTTTTATTCGCCTCGCCTTCTACCGTTATTGACCAGGGATCGGTTTTAAAATTGCTCGCATTTTGCGCAGGATCTTTCTTGCCAGTACCAAATTCATAGAAATTATTATAAGTAGTCGCATCCTCGAAAGAAGTGAGTTTTTCACTTTTACCGTATGCTGTTTTGATTAGATTAGGATAGTCAGAGCCATAATCTGAGGTGTTTGCTAATGCGGGTGAACCTAAACCACCAGCCCAGGCCGCCCCCGCGAGAATGCCTGTTTGTTTGATAAACTCCCGACGATTCAAATAGTCTGATTCATTAGTAATATCAGATGATTTGATATCCTGCTTTGAAGCCGTTTTTATTAAAAAACTCATGTTTTGCTCTGGGGGTTGTTTAAATCTGTAATTTACAGACTAAAGTATAGAGCAGAAGTTCACAAAGAGCAGGCGCAGGTTTACGGGTCTTTTTTCCAGATACAGGCATCACCCAGTGCATCTAACCTGTCCTGATGTAATTCAAGCTCATCAACATTAGCTCTAATAACGCTCATCTGCGGTCGATTACTATCAACGCGCTTAATTGGGCTAACATTTGACTGATTTTCACCATCCGAATTACTACCTAAAGCAAGCATTTCCTGCCCACCTGTCATACGCAGATAAACTTCAGCTAATAATTCAGCATCTAATAACGCGCCGTGTAATTCACGACGTGCGTTATTAACTTCATAACGTTTACATAAAATATCCAGATTATTTTTTTGACCCGGGTGTTTTTTACGCGCCATTACCAGACTATCGGTGATCTGGCAGTGATCTGACACCTTGCCCCACACCGGATCTAACATCGCTAATTCATGATCAAGAAAGCCGATATCGAACGGTGCATTATGAATAATTAACTCAGCACCATTTACAAACTTCATAAAGTCCTCGGCAACATCACAAAATCGAGGTTTATCCGCTAAAAACTCCGTGCTAATACCATGAACCTCAAACGCCCCTTCATCAATTTCACGGTCTGGCTGAATATACTGATGATAAGTATTTTCGGTTAACTTACGGTTAATGATTTCCACACAGCCAATTTCAATTATACGATGACCTTGAGAGGGCTCTAAACCGGTTGTTTCTGTATCTAGTACGATTTGTCTCATTTGAAAACATAGTTTTAAGTCATAAGTCTTAAGTCGTAAGTCGTAAGTCAAAGCAGGGCGCCGTAGGCGCTTAATCTTTTGACTAAGACTTATGACTTATGACTTACGACTAAAGACTATCCACTCCTTTATTAGCCAACTCATCTGCCTTGTCGTTTCCTATATGCCCGGAATGTCCTTTAACCCACTGCCAGTCTACCTGATGTTGATTTCTGGCCTGGTCAAGACGTTTCCATAAATCTACATTTTTGACAGGTTTTTTAGCCGCGGTTTTCCAGCCCCGGGCTTTCCAGTTATCAATCCAGTCGGTGATACCCTGCATGACATATTTAGAATCTGTATAAAGTACCAGCTCGCAGGGGCGACTTAAGGATTCAAGCCCCATAATTGCCGCCATTAACTCCATACGATTATTCGTTGTATTGTTCTCGCCACCGAAGAGCTCCTTATCATGCTCCCCATATCGTAACCAGACACCCCATCCACCTGGCCCCGGATTCCCGCGGCAGGCACCATCTGTATATAATTTAATTTTTTCATCATTCATGCGGCATGATACTACCCGATTTATCAACAAAATAAATATTATTAAGAAGATTTATTGAGAAATAGTTCAAGCAATATAAAGTGTAATGAATTACACTTTGAATACGCCTGTAAACATGAATATACACATTAGAAAAAGAAGATAACTTGTTGAATATGTACGCATTTAAAAATTTAAGCTTTAATTTACACAAACTCCTCATTGGCTCTCTATTCAGCATTTTACTTTCTGGCTGTATAAATTCGGAAACTACGCGCTCCGCTGAAGCCAGCTTGCAGGCCGCCGAATCAGCTAGAATTAATCGCATTATCAGCCAGTCGTTTGCAGCTGCAGAGCAGGAATTAGAGGACGAACTATTTGCGGTTAATCCGGAGGACTATACGTCACATGAGATCCCAGACATCTGGAACCGCGTGCGTAGCGGCTTCAGTATTGCCGACACAACAGATAACCCGCGTTTATTATCTGAACTTAAATGGTATGCCAAACACCAGAAATATCTCGATAGAGTGGTAGAGCGTTCTGAGCCATTTTTACATTATGTTTTAAATGAAGCCCAAAAACGAAATTTACCGACAGAGCTGGTACTTTTACCCATCGTAGAGAGTGCTTATCAGACATTCGCCTATTCTCACGGCAGAGCTTCAGGCATCTGGCAGTTCATCCCCTCTACCGGGAAAATTTATGGCCTTAAACAAAACTGGTGGTATGACGGTCGACGTGATGTTTATGCTTCTACTCAGGCAGCCCTTAAGTATTTAGAAAACCTGAATCGTGAATTTAAAGGTAACTGGTTACATGCATTAGCTGCTTATAACTCTGGCTCAGGCACAGTGCGCCGCGCCATACGTAAAAACAAAAAACGTGGCAAACCAACTGACTTCTGGAATCTCAAATTACCCAAAGAAACCCAGGCATATGTACCTAAGTTACTTGCCCTGAAACGTTTAATTGCTAACCCGGCTGATTATGGTATTACCCTGAACTGCGTTGAAGATACTCCCTACTTCGAAGCGGTTGATATAAATGCTCAACTTGATCTGGCGATGGCCGCTGAAATGGCACAAATTGATTTAGACAGATTATACCAGCTAAACCCTGCGTTTAATCATTGGGCTACCGCACCATATGGCCCTCACCGTTTACTTATTCCTGTAGATCAGGCAGAGGTATTTAAAGAGAACCTCGCTTCAATACCTAAAGCCGAACGAATTAAATGGAAACGCCATAAAATTAAAGCTGGTCAGACTTTAAGCCATATTGCTGATCGTTACTCTGTATCTGTTAGCAGCCTGAAAAGACTCAACAATCTGCGCTCGACCAGTATTCGCGCAGGAAAATATCTGGTGATTCCCGTCTCAAGCCGTAAACTTTCAGATTATAACCTGACGGCTTACCAGCGTAAAAAAACACTACAAAACATAAATCGTAAAGGTAATAAAATTACCCATACAGTTCAACGTGGCGATACGTTCTGGGATTTATCAAGAACCTATAAAGTAAAGTCTCACAGTATTGCTCGCTGGAATGGCATGGCAATCAGAGACCCGCTTCGTGAAGGTCAAAAACTGGTTATCTGGACTAAAGCCCCGCTGAGCAAGTCTGCCAAAAACGGTAGAGACACTATTCAACGTATATCTTACCGAGTACGTAACGGTGACTCTTTATATTTAATAGCGCAGAAATTTAATGTCGGTATCAAAGATTTAAAACGCTGGAATAGCTTAAGCAGTAAATACCTGCAACCCGGACAAAAAATTAAGTTATATGTTGATGTAACTCGACAAGCCGGAAATAGCTAATACTGTACAAACCGATATTCTCGTCTAAACTTTCCATCTATATTGTCATATAGATACAGGTGCACGTTACAGGTGCACATGAAGGATACAAATGAGCGAACAAATAGACGTTGCCCTACTGGCGCGCTACCAGCCTTTAAATGCACTCAATCCTGAAAACCTTCAGGAAATTCTGAAACAACTAAAACTCGAAAAAATAAACG
>JAPHRB010000111.1 GCA_026197015.1 Gammaproteobacteria bacterium
GGGTAATATGTTTTTTTCGATTTGAAAAAGCTGTAAAAGATCATCTGACCAGTTTAGTTTATGAATATCGAATAATTGGCAACGTTGGGCGTTACTATGATCAATAACACAGCTTTTGTTTTTTAATAAATGAAAAATTAAATAACTGGCAAGCGGAGATATGCATAACTCGCCTTTTTTCTTTGCCCGTTTTACAGCGCTATTATTTTGTAATAACCAGCGTATCTTTCCAGCGGAGTAATGAGCTGAAAGGGGAAGGCCGGTTGTTTGTCTGATGACTTTCGCAGAGCTTGAGAGCTGATTTATTAGGGGTTGTGAGCGGGTGTCACGCCAGCTAATAACATGAGAGAGTGGCATGCCAGTGATTTTGTTCCAGGCGACGATGCTGGATCGTTGGGTGCATAACCCTGCGGTTTTAATGGTCTGTATCAGTTCATTTGGAATATTGTTTAACAGGGTTTCAAGTGAATTGAGAATTTCAGTTGCATCTTGTTCATAAAATGATTTTTCAGGGTTGCTGGTTGAGATGCTGCAGGATTTTAGATAATTTATATCGCCGGTTTCTGTAAACAGTGCTAACCGGCTTGCATGGGACCCCTGGTCGATAACTAGTGTTAAATTCGTCTTGTTTTCAGGCATGTGAGGTCACTTTCTGCTGTATTAATTGTAATTAAAGGTTACTTTGTCTTAAAAATCTTAAAAATTGCTTGAATAATGCTGCTCGACCCAAATATAAGTTAATGATAATATTACGTAACTGGATTCGGGTGAATAGTTCGAGGGGTTGCTGCTTTTGTGGTTGCAGTTCCGGGTTTCATCCTCCCCTCACTATCTATTTGGAGATAAATCTGTGGCAACTGTTGAATTAACCGAAGCAACGCTGGAAAAAACCGTAGTTGAAAATGATATTGTAATTATCGATTTCTGGGCACCCTGGTGTGGTCCTTGTAAGTCATTTGGGCCGATTTATGAAGAGGTTTCAGAAAAGCATCCCGATATTGTATTTGCTAAGGTTAATACTGAAGATGAACAGGCGATAGCGGCACACTTTCAAATTCGATCAATTCCTACATTAATGATTTTTCGTGAGCAGGTTGTTTTATTTTCAGAGGCGGGCATGTTACCTGCTGCGGGTCTTGAGCAGGTTATTGAGCAGGTTAAAGAGCTAGATATGGAAAAGGTTAAAGCCGAAATAGAAACATCTCAGGCCGAAGCTGAGCAAAAATCATAATAGATGATTTTTAAAAGGGCCTGCAATAGTCACCCCGATGGGGTATGCGAGCATAGCTTGATCTAGTTGTGCTAGTTTAACTGTATATGGGTCTGGCCCTGGCTTGGTTTCCATTCTGCAATCCATGACTCAACTTTATTAAGTGATTTAATAGACAGGTTGTTTTGTAGATTTTCATATAACTGGCGGCGTTTATTATGAATAGCTGCAGCAAGTTGCATATTATTTTTAGATGCCAGACTTAGCCATTTGTATGCAAGTAAGTCGTTCTTTTCTACACCTTTACCTCGTAAGTACATATTCCCAAGCATATGCTGTGCCGAGCTCCAGTTTTGCTCGGCTAGTGTTTTAAAGAGGCTAGCTGCTTTTTCGGCCGATTTTTCCGTGTTATTTCGACCTAACAGGTAATTTAAGGCTTGCTGATACAATTCTTGAGGGCTGGACTGGTTAGTGGTAACCGTGGAATTTAATTTTGCCGATTGAATTGTTGTTTCAGCGCTTGCTTTGATATGAAGCAGGGCGATTATAAGGCTCAGAGTTACAACTGAAGCCATCTTGGCATTTGAACACATAATAAACATCCATTAACAAGGTTATAAATAATTTGCACGTCTCCATTTGTGTAAGTCGTCCAGAGTATTTTCTCCAGATCGCCTCTTCCGTGTCTTTAATCATTTATTCTGCTAACCCGAACGAATGTTATGTATTTATAGCAGGTAGGGGTTGTTGAAAGCATAGAGTGTTCCAGTTTGAATAAGTAGATATGAAACAATAACTTATAAAAAAAGAATAAAATTTAAAAATAAAAAGTGTAAATTAAATTTGGGCTTTAATTATTTTGAGTAATTTTATATATATAAAAAACAATAAGTTACAGCTATAAGCTAAAGTGACGAATTAATTTACAGTTGTTGTTTCTAAAAAAGATAGGGTTGTTTTTTTATTTAAAAACAAGGAGATATGAAAAAAAGAGCTGTCGAATATGTTTACATAATAACAAAAGCCTAATTAACTTATCTCATTCCCGGGCTCACCATGAGAATGAGATAAATAGCCTTACCCCGCTAAGGCGCATCTCCTTCGGGGAAGGGTCGCCGTCCACTTTACAATGGGCATGGGGCGCTCCGTCCCCTTAACCCAGCCCGCTAGTAGATGTTTGGTGTAGTAACCCCGGTCCGGTAATTAAACACTACTCCGTTTTTACATTACTTAATTTTCTTAAGTGTTTTTTTCATGTCACTTTGCAGCTTTGCAGAAAACTGCTTACGAACCAGATCCTTGCCTAACTCTATCTTAATAAGGGCGTTATTTCGGTTTTCAGTTTGGCTGATTTCATCATTAAGCAATTTAAGCTCTGCTTTTAGTTGTTTAAGTTCATCACGCGGATCAACAGGTTTTACTGCTTTCTTTTTAGCAACAG
Source organism: Gammaproteobacteria bacterium (assembly GCA_026197015.1). Classification (GTDB taxonomy): domain Bacteria; phylum Pseudomonadota; class Gammaproteobacteria; order SZUA-229; family SZUA-229; genus SZUA-229. Next base: position 2,652 of record JAPHRB010000111.1, read on the forward strand.
GCTTTTTCCTGAGCGTGGCTTTTGTAGCAGGTTTAGCTTTTTTTGTAATAGCCTTCTTTTTAGGAGATGCTTTTGAGGCAACAGCTTTTTCAGGTTTTGTCTTTTTAGCTGGTGATTTTTTAGCAGCGGCTTTTTTTGTAGCGGGTTTACTGTCTGGACTCGTTTTCGGTGCAGAGGTGATTGCTTTTTTAGCTATTTTTTCAACAGTTTTTTTCTCGACACTGGGTTTCTCCGGGGCTACTTTCTCAGTTTTGAGTATTTCAGCAACTGGCTTAGGTGAGGATGATGTTTCAACTGCTGTGGGTGCCGGTGCTGGTGCCCGAGCTGGAACAGGAACAGGAGCAGGAGCAGGAGCAGTATCTGGCTGTTCATTCGTGTTTCGGTTAACTTCTGCTGCTGGTTTCGCTGTCGCTGTCGCTGTCGCTATATTCATGCTGGTGGCCGGGCGAGCGCTTTTTAATGCTATTAGCAGAGCAGAGAAAATATCTTTTATATCACCTTTGCCTTCTATAACAGATAACTTGCCCTGACTTTTATAAAAGTCTGCCACAGGTTGAGTTTGAGTTTCATATACACGCAAACGTTTGCCAATGGTTTCTTCATTGTCATCTGAGCGGTGATGTAGTTTCCCACCGCATTTGTCGCATTCTTCACCGAGTGCCGGTGGGTTTGTGAATATATTGAATACTTCTGCGCAATCCTCACAGGTTAACCTGCCGGTTAGACGTTGCATCAGGATATCAAAGTCAACATCGATTAATACAGATTTCTGAATAGGCATAGATAGGCCGCCAAGCAGTTCATCTAATGCCTTCGCTTGTTCTACATTGCGAGGAAAACCATCAAGAATAAAACCGTTTAGAGCATCAGGGCTGCTCAGTCGCTCACGAATCATACCCAGAACCAGGTCATTTGGCACCAGCTGACCAGCATCCATAATGGTCTTTGCCTGTCGGCCTAATGGGGTTTGGGCTTCTACGGCTGCGCGCAGTAGGTCACCTGTAGAAATTTGTGGAATATTTAATTTATCAACTAATAACTTGGCTTGTGTGCCTTTACCGGAGCCGGGTGCCCCTAAAAGTACGAGTCTCATATCCTTTTCTCCCCCCCTGTTACAGGTTTTTCAGGATTATTATTGGCAATATCAACGGATTGTAATCAATGCACAGAATAAGTCGAGTATTCTCTGCTGCGGCTTCTTGATATAATCCCATATTAATAGAAAATAGCTCACATGAGCCATAATTTTAAGGTAAGAAGTGTATGAATCTTGATAATCTCCCCTCAGGAGATGATGTGCCACGCGATTTCAATGTGCTTCCCCTGCACGGCTCACTCGTTAAATATGAAGCAGAAAGTGATAGAACCCTGGTGGGAGTGTTAGAAAGAGCAGGCGAAGCGGCTGTGGATCATAAAGTACTGGCAGTGCCGGTATGTAAGTTAAACAAGTCATATGATGATATGCTGAGCAGGGATACCTGTTTCTTTGAGTGGTATAAAACACTGGAAACGGGTAATTGGGTAAAGGTTGAAAACAGACCTGGCGATAATCGCTCCATGAATAAATACTCAAGAGTATCGAGCGTTATAATCGCCAATCTTCGTAAGTATAAAAAAGTGAATATACAGGGCACGGTTATACATTAAATGTTACATCGTGCGGTGATTAAAAACCATACATTAGAAGCGCAGCTATTTAAGCGGCGGGCGCTTGTGGCAGCGATTTTCTGTGTTTTAATACTGCTGGTACTGTTGTCTCGTCTTGTCTATTTACAGTTTTTTGAGTTTAGTCACTTCTCCACCTTGTCTGAAAACAACCGGGTTCACCTAAGCCCACTGGCTCCCAATCGCGGTTTGATTTATGACAGAAATGGTGTTGTTCTCGCAGAGAACCGTCCCTCTTATCAGTTAGAGCTGACTCCCGAACAAATAAAAGATATGCCGGAAACACTGCTTGATTTAGCTGAAATTGTCGATTTAGATGAAGATACCCTTAAGCGATTTGATCGATTGTTAAAACGTAGTAATAAGTTTGAAGGGGTTCCTTTACGCACTAAATTGTCTGAAGAAGAAGTCGCAAAACTTGCGGTTAATCGTCATCGATTTCCGGGTGTAGAAGTTAAAGCTCGGCTCGGCAGATATTACCCAATGGCAAAAAGCATGGCACATGTGGTGGGTTATGTTGGCCGAATTGATGAAAATGAATTAAAACGGATAGATGAAACAAATTATAAAGGTACAACGCATATCGGCAAGAACGGGCTTGAGCGTTATTATGAAGATCAGCTGCATGGTCTGGTCGGTTATCAAAATAATGAAGTTAACGTTCAGGGCAGAGAGCTGCGCGTACTGGATAAAATTCCCCCGGTACCGGGAAATAACATCTGGTTAACCCTTGATGCACGACTTCAGCAGGTAGCAGAAAAAGCACTGCAAGGTTACACCGGTTCAGTTGTTGTAATGAAGCCCCATACAGGTGAAATACTGGCAATGGTGAGTCTGCCTTCGTTTGACCCAAACTTGTTTGTACATGGCATCAGTCATAAAAATTATAAACGTCTACGAGACTCACCCGATCGCCCTTTGTTTAATCGTTCAATTAAGGGGCAGTATCCTCCAGGCTCTACGATCAAACCCTTTGTAGGTTTAGGTGGGCTGGAAACTAAATCGATTGGTCATAAAGAACAAATTAACTGCACCGGGCATTATCTGTTGCCTAATGAAGAGCGAAAGTACCGAGACTGGAAAAAAACAGGTCATGGTATGGTTGATCTTGAAAAATCAATAGCAGAGTCCTGTGATGTATATTATTACGAGTTATCTTATCGAATGGGGATTAATCGCATTCATGAGTTTTTACATCGATTTGGTTTCGGGGAAAAAACAGGGGTTGATTTATTAGGTGAACGTGCCGGTTTATTGCCCTCAAGAGAATGGAAAAAACGCACCAGAAATAAAATCTGGTTTCCAGGTGAAACGCTCATTACAGGAATTGGCCAGGGTTATATGTTGGCCACGCCATTGCAGTTGGCCAGTGCAACTTCAATACTCAGTATGCGCGGTAAGGTGTACTCACCCCATTTATTGTCAGCAATTGAGGTGCCGGGCAGTGAAGAAAAAGTAAACATTGTCCTGCCTCCTAGAGAGCCTGTAAAACTTAAACGTGAAGCAAACTGGGCTTACTCTATTAATGGCATGGTAAGTGTGCTTCATGGCCTACGGGGCACTGCTAGAAATACGGGTTATGGTCTGGATTTTAAAATGGCAGGAAAAACCGGCACAGCACAAGTTTTCGGAATAGCGCAGGATGCTGAATATGACGAAGAAACCATCGCAAAAAAATTACGTGATCACGCCCTGTTTGTTAGTTTTGCGCCTTATAAAGATCCTCAGATCGTTGTCGCAGTTATTGCGGAAAATGGGAGTCACGGTAGTAGCGTCGCGGCGCCTATTGCACGTAAAATTATAGATGAGTGGATTACAAATAATAAAGGGACAATCGCTAAGTGAGTAAAATTCAGGACAAGCAGTATTTCCCGAGCTTTAGTCTGCGCCTGATGCGTGTGCTGCATCTGGATCATGCGCTGATGTTTGGTATTGGCGCGCTTTTGTTAGTCGGTTTAATAGTATTGTATAGCGCAGGTGATGAGTCATCGGCGCTGATACATCGACAGCTTACCCGGATAGCTCTGGCAGTGGTGGTTATGTTAATTATTGCGCAGATACCTTCGAGCACACTGCGTTTCTGGTCACCCTGGATGTATATTGTGGGTGTAATATTACTAGTGTTGGTGCTTTTAATGGGAGATGTTGGTAAAGGTGCGCAGCGCTGGTTAGACCTCGGTTTTATACGTTTTCAGCCTTCTGAAATGATGAAGCTGGTGACCCCAATGATGGTCGCGTGGTACTTTGCTGAAAAGCCTTTGCCGCCTTCCTGGCGTACTTTATTTATTGCTGCAGTATTAATACTCGTGCCCACATTCCTGATTGCCCGACAGCCTGATCTGGGTACCTCATTACTTATATTTGCCGCCGGTTTTTTTGTGCTTTTTCTAGGCGGTTTAAGCTGGCGACTGATGATTGGTATGTGTGTGCTGGCTGCGTCCATGTTGCCAGTGTTGTGGCATTTTATGCACGACTATCAACGAGGAAGGGTAATGACATTACTGGATCCCGGGCGAGACCCTCTGGGTGCCGGTTATCATATTATTCAGTCACAAATAGCCATTGGTTCCGGAGGGGTGTATGGCCGTGGCTGGTTAAACGGAAGCCAGTCTCACCTTAACTTCCTGCCGGAACAATCTACAGATTTTATTTTTGCAGTATTTGCAGAAGAGTTCGGTTTGATCGGGGGCTTGTTTTTGCTGGTTTTATATGGCTTTATTATTATTCGAGGTTTGATGATTGCCGCTCAGGGGCAAGATACATATGCACGCTTACTGGGTGGAAGTTTAAGCATGACTTTTTTTGTTTATTTATTTGTAAATGTGGGAATGGTTTCAGGTATTTTACCAGTGGTTGGGGTACCATTGCCCCTAATCAGTTATGGCGGTACATCAATGGTTACCTTAATGGCGGCTTTTGGAATGTTAATGTCGATAAACTCTCATAGAAAATTATGGTCCAAATAGCGATATTTCAATTAACGTATACGTATATAGAAAATTTAAAAATATGAAAAAAATGTCCATTTTTAAAAACCTTAGCATTTCAGCTGTTATTTTGTGTGTCTTGCCCCTTACAGCTAGCGCTAATTATAGCCAGCGTAAAGACGTGCAGAAGTTCATTGCAGAAATGCATAAAGAGCACGGCTTTGATGCAGACCTGATGACTTCATGGATGGAAGGTGTTGAACAGCAAAAAACGGCTATAGAAGCCATATCTCGCCCAGCCGAAGGTGTGCTTACATGGGCAAAATATAGAAAAATATTTATCACGGATAGCCGCATAAATAAAGGTGTGAAGTTCTGGAAAGAAAATGCACAACTTTTGAGTCGTGCAGAAAAAGAATTTGGTGTGCCCGCAGAATTTCTGGTGGCTATTATTGGTGTTGAGACATATTACGGAAAACGCGCAGGTAATTATCGTGTGCTGGATGCCTTAACTACTTTGGGTTTTGATTATCCATTAGAAAATACAACGTCACAAAGAAGAGATGCGCGGGAAAAATTTTTTAGAAAAGAGCTGAAAGAGTTTCTATTAATGACAAGGGAAGAAAAAGTAGACCCTCGAACTTTAAAAGGCTCCTATGCAGGTGCCATGGGTATGCCTCAATTTATACCAAGTAGCTTTAGGCATTATGCTGTTGATTTTGACGGTAATGGAGTGCGCGATTTCTGGAATGGTTCGGCAGACTCGATTGGCAGTGTGGCAAATTATTTTAAAAAACATGGTTGGAAAGAAAACCAGCCTGTTGCTAGTCGCGCGTCAGTTGAGAAAAACTCAAGAAAGCTGGGTAGTAAAAAAATGAAACCCCATACCAGCGTGGCTGAATACAAACAAAAGGGTGTTAAACCGGCAGGTCACTTTAAAGCGTCTGATAAAGCGACATTATTATTGTTGAACGGGCAGGAAGGTGACGAGTACTGGATGACGCTTAATAATTTCTATGTAATTACCCGTTATAACCACAGCCCATTATATGCAATGGCGGTCTTTCAGCTCAGTCAGGCTGTGTCAGAAAAGTACAATGCTCAGTTAAATGCACAAAAATAAACGCATATATAAAATTGTTGTTTTCAGCCTGTCTCTAAGCAGCTTAATATTAAATTTATCAGGCTGTGTTAGCAGCGGTGATAGTGCTCCAGATGATTTTTATCGAAATAATACGCCCGATGCGATACCTGCAAATGAGCCGTTAAGTCGTTATGGAAATATGCCTAGTTATACCGTGCGTGGTAAAACCTATAATGTTTTAAAAAGCTCAAATGGTTTTTCACAGGAAGGCATTGCGTCCTGGTATGGCACAAAATTTCATGGCAGGAAAACCTCGAGTGGTGAGCCATACGATATGTATGCAATGACTGCGGCACATAAAACACTGCCATTACCAACTTATGTTGAAGTAACGCACAAAGGAAATGGTCGTAAAGTTATTCTAAAGGTAAATGATCGCGGGCCTTTTCATGAGGGTCGGGTAATTGATTTGTCTTATGCGGCAGCACGTAAACTAGGTATATCTGCTACCGGCACAGGCCCGGTTAGTTTGCGCACAATTAACACCTCTGCACTTGATTTAAAAACAAGTGAGGTTGTATTGCCTGAAGCTGTAAACGATGAGGGTAATATTCTTGTGCAGGTAGCCGCTATGGGCAGTGAGTCAGCCGCTGAAAAAATGGCCGGTAATTTACGAGACAAAAAAATACCGAGTGTGCGTGTACATGTGGTTGAAAATGATGGCAAGAAGTTATACAGGGTTCGTATAGGGCCTATTCCCAATGTTGATCTGGCATACCAGGTTATTAGTGAGTTAAATGAGATGGGCTTAAATTCAGCTCGAGTTATTGTTGATTAAATGCCCTGCATTTAATCATGCAGGTAAATATTATTAAGATGAAAAAAATATGATGAAAAAAACTGTTCTAAGTATTACGTTATTTTTAATTTCAATATTAATGGTTGTACAAGCAACACCTGTGCCTTCACCACCCAAGCTGGCAGCAAAAAGTTTTCTGTTGATTGATTTTAATAGCGGACGAATTTTAGCTGAAAAAAATATCAATAAAAAAGTTGAGCCCGCTAGCATCACTAAATTAATGACTGCTTATGTTATATATAAAGAGATAGAGTCAGCTCGTTTGAGTCTTGATGAGAAAGTGACTATCAGCAAAAAAGCCTGGAAAATGAAAGGCTCAAAAATGTTTGTTGAAGTGGGTAAAAAAGTTAGCGTAGAAGATTTGTTAAAAGGTCTGATTATACAATCTGGTAATGATGCTACGGTTGCTCTTGCTGAGCACATTGCGGGAAGTGAATCGACTTTTGCTGATTATATGAACCAGTATGCAAGAGAGCTGGGAATGCGGGATACCAACTTTGTAAACGCGACCGGTTGGCCAAATAAAAATCATGTAACCACAGCGTCAGATCTGGCGAAACTGGCAACAGCCATTATTAAGGAGTTTCCAGAGCATTACACGCGATATAAGGTGAAGGAATTCACCTATAACGGCATTAAACAATATAATCGAAATAAATTGTTATGGCGCGATAAAAGTGTAGATGGGTTTAAAACAGGACATACCGAATCTGCGGGTTACTGTCTGGTTGCTTCAGCCAAACGTGATGATATGCGTTTGATTTCTATTGTATTAGGCACAAAAAGTGAAAAAACCAGAGAAAATGTTAGCCAGTCTCTAATCAGTTATGGTTTCCGTTTTTATGAAAGTAACAAGTTATACAGTGCCGGTGAATCACTTAATACTGCAAGAGTCTGGATGGGTGCAAGTGCCAGTTTGAATTTAGGTTTAAGTGAAGACCTGATTGTAACTATACCTAGAGGCCAGTATAAAAAGTTAGATGCGGTAATCGATATTAATCAAAGTATTGAAGCGCCTGTTACAAAAGGTCAAAAACTGGGTGTAGTTAGCATTAAGCTTGATGATAAAGAAATTATTTCACAACCATTAATTGCATTACAGTCTATTGATGAAGGCAGTTTGTGGCAGCGTGGAAAAGATCATATTATTAAGTTGTTTCAGTAACTATTGAAAATTTGAGTGCATCAGAATGTCTAATGTTTATTTAAATGGTGAATATTTACCGCTAGATCAGGCAAAAATTTCCGTCCTGGATAGAGGGTTTCTGTTTGCGGATGGAGTATATGAAGTAATTCCGGCCTATGGCGGACGTTTATTACGCATGCACGAACATATGCAGCGTTTACAGAATAGTCTGGATGCTATTCGACTAGAAAATCCATTAACAAATACACAATGGCTTGAGATTACAGAAAAGTTACTGTTAGATAATCCTAATTCTGGCCCAGGTGACGACCAGTATGTTTACCTGCAGGTTACCCGGGGTGTTGCAGCAAAGCGTAATCACGGCTTTCCTGATGAAGTAAATCAAACTGTATTTATGATGGTTAATGAAATGGCGCCGGTAAATAAAGAAGAATTACGTCAGGGTGTATCTGCCATTACCCTCGACGATATTCGCTGGAAAGCCTGTCACGTAAAATCAATTTCTTTATTAGGTAACATTCTTTTACGCCAGCAAGCGCATGATAATGATGCGGCGGAAGCCATCTTAATAAACGAAGGTCTGGTTACTGAAGGTGCCGCAAGTAATGTGTTTGCGGTAATAGATGATGTGTTAGTTACCGCGCCGATGGGTAACCGCTTATTGCCGGGCATTACCCGTGATTTAATTATCGAACTGGCCGCTGCGAATAATATAAATTATGAAGAGCGAGATTTTACCGAGCAGGAGCTGCTTGCAGCATCAGAGATATGGTTTAGCAGCTCAACCAAAGAGATCTTGCCGGTTGTCGAGCTTAATGGAAAACCCGTTGCAAATGGTCAATCTGGCCCCATATGGGAGAAGATGATAGATATTTATCAGGCCTATAAAGTCAAACTCAGGTCGGGTGAAACGAGTTAACGGTGTAGAGTGATGAGTCGCAAAAAGATAGATCCCAAAGATGTGTATTATGACGAAGAGCAGGAAACCTGTTTTGAGTTTCCCTGTGAGTTCCCTATTAAAGCGATGGGAAGAACAGGCGATGATCTTGAAGTCGCTGTACTGGCGATCATAAATCGACATGTGACCGACCTGCCAGAAGGTGCTGTTAAATTTAATCAAAGCAGCAAAGGTAAATTTACCAGTATAACCATTACATTTACGGCACACAGCAAAGATCATCTTGATAATTTGTATATTGAACTTACAGCATGTGAGCACGTTTTATATTGTTTGTAAGTTTCTTACAGCATGTTTAAAAAGACTAACGCAAATGGTCACTCAAATATTTCCATATAACAGCGACATTGGTGTATCTATGCAGGTCAACGTAAATACACACAAATACACGCAAATAAAACATTTGTGTTTTTATGTGCCCGGCGCACATATAAACAAATATATCTCGATCATTTGCGATCATTTGCGTTCATTCGCGTTTTCTTTTTCTTTTCAATTACAATGTCGCAGCAACTAGACCAATTCGCTATCATTAGATACCTAGGTGTTACAGACTATGCTGAAACGCAGTCTTTAATGCAGAAATTCAATCAAGAGCGTGATGAAAATACGGCGGATGAAATCTGGTTTGTAGAGCACCCCCCTGTGTTTACGCTGGGCACAAATAGCAAACCTGAGCATTTGCTTAACCCAGGTAATATACCCGTAGTACAGTCTGATAGAGGTGGTCAGGTCACTTACCATGCTCCCGGTCAGTTAATTGCCTATGTGTTAATAGATGTTAAACGAAAAAAAATGGGTGTGCGTAAGCTGGTGAGTGCACTTGAAACGGCGGTTATTAAGTTGCTGGCAAAACACGGTATTGAGGCCATGGCTGATCCGAAAGCCCCCGGTGTGTATGTGGATGGAGCAAAAATAGCCGCGCTTGGTTTAAGGGTAAAGCAGGGGGGCTGTTATCATGGGCTTAGTTTGAATGTGGATATGGATTTAGCAGATTTTGATAGAATAAACCCCTGTGGTTATCCTGGACTACATGTAACCAGTATGAAAGCGCTGGGTGTGCCCATAGGCTTACAACAGGTAACCTGGAAATTAATGAACGAATTATGTATGCAGCTCAATATAGTTAATATTAGTGAACAAAAAGCTGACATATAAAACGCATAGAATAACGCGGGCAAATAAAGTCGAATTAAATATAAACATGGGCAAGTAAAACGCATGAGTAAAAATAAAGTTGTTGCAGGTGTAAAACAAACCGGTGCTGAGAAAGTAGCACGGATACCTGTGAAGATAGAAAAAACTGAAAAAATGCCACGCAAACCCGAATGGATTCGTGCCAAAGCGCCAACACACCCCAATGTTAAACGTTTGAAAAAAGTGCTGCGGGAGCAAAAATTATTTACGGTGTGTGAAGAGGCTTCCTGCCCTAATCTGGGTGAGTGTTTTGGGCATGGCACGGCCACATTTATGATTATGGGTGAGATCTGTACACGTCGTTGCCCATTCTGTGATGTTGGCCATGGTCGCCCCTTGGCATTAGATGTTGAAGAACCACAAAACATGGCAGATACGATAAGCGCTATGCAATTAAAGTATGTGGTAATTACTTCGGTTGATAGAGATGATTTACGTGATGGCGGGGCCGCGCACTTTGTTGAGTGCATTGAGAAAACTCGCGCACTATCTCCAAACATTAAAGTTGAAACATTGGTGCCTGATTTTCGTGGCCGCGTAGATGTGGCAATGGAAATATTAAAATTAGAACCGCCGGATGTGTTTAATCATAATCTTGAAACCGTGCCCCGATTATATAAAGAGTGTCGTCCCGGTGCTGATTATCAGGGCTCATTAGATTTACTGAAAACTTTTACAGAAGCTTGTGAAAATGCGCCTACAAAATCGGGTTTAATGTTAGGTCTGGGTGAAGAAAAAGAAGAAGTGATTGAGGTTTTAAAAGACTTACGTGCACATGGTGTAACGATGTTAACACTGGGTCAATATTTACAGCCCACTTTACATCACTTGCCTGTTAAGCGTTTCGTAACACCGGCCGAGTTTGATGAATATAAAGTAATTGCTGAAGAGTTAGGTTTTGAGCAGGTGGCCAGTGGGCCAATGGTAAGGTCGTCTTATCATGCTGACTTACAGGCCGCCGGTGAATTCAAATAACGTCTGAAGTAACTGGGGATTTATTTAAAAGCAGTTTGTCCGCAAATGCACGTTAATAAACGCTAATATTTTGTTTATGTGCCTGCGGCGCATTACACAATGTTAATGCTTTTGTTTTTTTGCGTTCATTAGCGCTCATTTGCGTACAATCACTTTTTGTATTGAATTTTTATTTCTTAAAACTCAAACTTAACACCAACGTGCGCGCCATCATCTAACTCGAATTCTCCGCCATTTTCAAAACCGTATTCTATGTTTCTATAACCAAGGTAAGCTCTGGCACTGGGTGTTACCTCAAGCTCAATTGAAAATTCGTATTCAGTGTATTCATCTGCACCGCTAAATGCCGTGATACTCGGTGCATAAGCTATACCGGCTACAAAAGCCACGGGAGTTTCAGATGCAATTACATAACGAAACTGACCGGCAATGGCTAATGCGCCTACTTCTTCATCGGCAGCATCCAGAGTAACAGCCATGACTTTGCCGCCAACGCCAAATTGAAATGACTTGTTATTCCCAGCAGGGTTGCCTGTAATCATAATGCCCGCATTTACCTGGTAGTCGTCGTTTTCAGTAAATAACACGCCAAAACCGATATCGGCTCCACCATATCCAAAAGTAGATGATTCCGTAAGGTAGGTGAACTCAGCCATTTCATTTGCCAGCTTAATATCAATACCACGTGCCTGGGCCTGAGATGAAATAACCAGTAGTGAACTAGCAAGTATAATTTTTTTAAACATAGTGATTCCTGAATTAATGGATATGTTACCTGTGTTGAGACGTACACTTAGTGAAATAGTTCACGCTCAGGCATCATACACAATCTATAAGCGAAAAAAAACACAACAAATGAGCAACGGAGAGTAGTTTGTTGTGTTTTGACGAACAGTTAAGTCGTTTAATAGTAAATGTCCTGAAGAAAGCTCTTCAGGATTATCACTATACCGTCTGGTAGTAAATATTCTGAGGAAACGTCTTCAGGGTTATCTCTATACCGTCTGGTAGTAAATATTCTGAGGATGATTCGCCTGCGCAAAGAAGAACCAGCGCTCTGCGAGCAAACCGATATACTGAATAACAAATGCAGCTATTAATACTTCTGTGTTGCCATTGTTCAGTGATGCAGATAAAAGCAGTACCGGAACAGGGAATACTAAAATCATAAAAATAAACTTAACTGATTTTAAGAACATGGCTGTTTTGCCGTGAAAATATTCACGTGTATTAAATGACCCGCCCATTGCACCCTGTGCTTTCTGCTGAATCTTGTTATGGCGAATACCAATTGCCGACTGCACAGTGGATTTATGTTTTATACGGCTATTTCTGTAAAGAGAGGCAGTACGTGTAATGAAAACCAGTATGGTTAGTACAATTGCCCAGCCACCAAGAAATAGAGTGTGTTCCTGAAGGCCCAGGTAACTTGCTAGTGCCGTTGCCAGTGTGAAACCAGAAGCGGTACCAAACAGAAAGTAGTTAATAACCGTTAACGGGCTAGCCCATTCCTGTAAAAATTTAATGCAGGCATAAATCATTGCGGTACAGATAAATAATGCAAAGGTAGTTACTACGCCAAATATGCCAACAAAAAGGCTGGTGCTTAAGGTGATTTCGCCGTGTGTAAATGCAATGCTGTCTAAACCAAATAAGTGAATAAGCCCATAAACAAATACCGCTAACATCATTGTAGGTAAGGCAATAACTTCACGTGATAACCATGATGTCCGCCAGCATGTAGCTGAACGCCAGGCTCGCTCCGGATGCCCCAAATGGAAGAATGATGAAACCAGACCGCCAATTAACAGGATTAAAGATATAGCTGCACCGATGCCGTAGTAATTGGTATCACCAATACCCGGAAGTAGTTCAAACTCAGAATAAACCTGAGTTGAGAATAGTGCCAGGAATAAACCCTGTGCTGCACCGATTAAAGTTGTTAAAAATATGACAGAAAATGCGGGATGCATAATTCTCTCCTTAGTAAATTAATAATAAATAAATAAATATAAGTATGTAGCGCTTCAGATTGCCTCTATGCAGTTTCAGGACAAGGCAGAAAATGTGAGTTTACAAATGTAAATGTCAATTTCCTAACGCAGTCATGAAGGCGCATAGAGGTGGGCTGAGTAGTTACGCTAGATGAATGAGTTATCATCCAGTACTGAGCCATCAACAGGTTTGTGGTGTTCTTTCTGCTCTTTATTAAGCGGATTATCAACACGAACCAGTTCGTCTTTATGTATTGTGATTTTGTTCTTACGACGAGGTAAGTAATGGTTAGACGGCTGTGTGCCCCATTCAGGCATTAGCTGGTAACCACCCTGATCACGAATCATTTCAGAAACTTCTGAATCAGCATCATGAACATCACCAAATAAACGTGCGTTAGTTGGGCAAGCTAATACGCAAGCAGGTTTACGCTCTGCTTCTGGTAAATTTTCGTCATAAATACGATCCACACATAAAGTACATTTTTTCATTACTTTCTGGTGTTCATCAATTTCACGTGCGCCATAAGGGCAGGCCCATGAGCAATATTTACAACCGATACATTTATCGTAATCAACTAAAACAATACCGTCGAGTTTGCGTTTGTAACTGGCACCAGTTGGGCACACGGGTACGCAAGGGGGTTCTTCGCAATGCAAACATGATTTTGGAAAGTGAACAGTTTCCGTTTTTGGAAACTCGCCGACTTCATAAGTTTGTACGCGGTTAAAGAATGTACCGGTTGGGTCTTTCTGATAAGGGTTCTCATCAGACATAAAGCCCGCTGGGCCAGATGTGTTCCATTCTTTGCACGACGTTACACAGGCACTACAGCCTACGCATACATTCAGGTCAATAATAAGTGCTAACTGAGTCATTATTTAGCCCCCTTCTTGTCAAACTTACCGGCGAAGAAACCAAGCCATTTACGGCGAGTGCTCATTCCTGGTAAAACTTTCATTGATTCAAATTGTGGCAATGTGTGGTTTGCATCGTCTTCTGCTTTGTAAACACGTACACGTACGTCATACCATGCAGCCTGTCCCGTTACCGGATCAGAGTTAGAGATGTGTTCGCCACAATCATTCTTAGGTAACTCTTCCGCAATTAAGTGGTTAAGCAGGAAGCCCTGTTGTGATTCATTGGCGTCGTCACTTAAGTTCCACGCGCCTTTGGCTTTACCGACCGCATTCCATGTCCAGATTGTGCCCGGCTCAACCGCTTCTGAGAAGCGCGCCATACAACGTACTTTACCGTGCATTGATTCAACATAAATCCAGTCGCCATCGGCAAAAGCATGTTTCTCACCCAGAGAAGGGTGCACATGCATATAGTTATGCGCATGAATTTGACGTAACCAGGCATTCTGAGAATCCCACGAGTGGTACATCGCCATCGGACGCTGTGTTATTGCGTTAATGGGGTATTTCTGTTTATCCGTTAACTGACCTTCTAATGTTTCAGAGTAGAAAGGCAGCGGGTTGAAGTGCTCTTCAACGCGCGCGCGCAAATGATCAGGTGGCTGACGCCCTGGGCGTTTGCCCTGTGCTGCGAGTCTGAACTTTTGCAGAACTTCAGAATAGATATGAATATTAATCGGTTCATTGTAACGAGTTAAACGGTGATCCTGTGCCCAGGTCAGGTAACCCTGGTTCCAGTTACGCATATACTGGTAAGAAACTGGTAAATGATACTGATAAAC
>JAPHRB010000142.1 GCA_026197015.1 Gammaproteobacteria bacterium
CTGCAGCTCACTCGACAATATATTGTTAAATTCATCCCTCTGCTGCAGTTGAAGTATTAATGCCTGCGCGTTCAGCCAGATTGCATCACCATCTAATCTAAGCTGTGTGATTTGCTCACGGATTTCGGATAATCCCGCATTATTACTTTCACTCAGCAATAACGAGGTTAATCCACGCTCCACGGCCTCTAAATTGGAAGCCCTGATAAGATCATCCGTCACCCTATTGACATAAACCATGTCTCTAGCTTCAATATACTCAAGGTAGGTAGATCTACCCCATTGGCCAACAAGACTAACAATTATGATGCTCAGAATAATAACTGAGCTATTTATAATCTTACGTTGGTCGATACTTGCCCACATCAAAGACACTCTCCGGTATTTGCGTAGCTATATTTGTGTTTTATTATTACTTCAATCAAAAGATGATATATTGCGATTAATCATATAATAATAGTAAAAAAAGAAGCTTTTCCCAATAAATGCTGGAATATTACGTTTTTATTACAACGCCGTAAAAAAAAGATGTCTGTAGAACCTGGTTTTAATAAAACTTTACTGCTTTACAAATTACCAGGATTCCACCGCTAAGGATGGTATTTGACACCGCTAATTAAGCAACTCACTGAAGCTACCATAAAAGAAGAACTTGAAACTCATCTTGAAAGAGATGAGACGGCTAATCGTGAAAATTTCTTCGACACTAAAACCATTAAATCATCTAGCGGTAACGTTGATATGCAAACTCATCGCTATGTTTGGGCTGGAGATGAGTTATCAGCATATGGCTTCACATATAGCTGATACTACGGACTAACAGTTTCTAATACTGCGATCAGTAACATAACAAAAAAACTTATTCCCGAACTTAAACAGTGACAACAGCGCCCATTCTTGAGCTTTGCTTTAAGTGACATGAAGCATCATAACAAGCATGACAAACGATACATCTTTTTTCAAAACAGGGGGTGCTGCATTTATATATGAAATATTTGTTATCACTGTCCTTCAGCTAAACCTGATAATCAATATCAGCCTGATCTTTTGTCAGATTTTCTTTTTTACTAGCGCAAAAAATCATTAATTAAGAAGTTAGAAAAACCAAATCTGACTAATAATAAAATTTGTCGTCATTAAATTTCCTCTAACTGCTCCCAACGTTTATATGCCTGCTTTAACTCATATTCTATTTCTGAAACACGAGAAGTTGTAATAGCTATAATATCTTTATTTTGTTGATAAAATTTTGCATCCGCCATTTTTTCTGTAATTTCTGACATTTCCGTATCAAGTTTTTCAATCAATATTGGTAACTCATCTAATTCCTTCTGTTCTTTAAAACTTAATTTTTTATGCGGCGTTTTCTTTACTGTATTAACATCTGTCTCTTTATTTGCTTCTTTATTTGCTCTTCCTTTAACAGATGTTTTCCTGTTTCTTGTCATTTTATCTTTAAATTGTCTTAACCAGTCTTCATAACCACCAACATATTCATTTACCTGACAATCACCCTCAAAGACTAATGTGCTTGTTACCACATTATCTAGAAATGCCCTGTCATGGCTAATCAGAATCAAGGTGCCTTCAAATTGCATTAAAAGGTCTTCCAGCAACTCTAAAGTTTCAACATCCAGATCATTTGTAGGTTCATCCATTACCAGTAGATTAAATGGTTTTGCAAATAATTTTGCCAGCATTAATCGATTCCGCTCTCCACCAGATAATGTACTCACCGGTGAGTTTGCTCTATCTGGTGCAAACAGGAAGTCACTTAAATAACTCATGACATGTTTTTCTCTACCAGCTACATCAATCTTATCTGTGCCAGGTGCGAGATTATCCCGAACACTTTTCTTTAAATCTAATTCAGCACGTAACTGATCAAAATAGGCAACTTCAAGTTTAGTTCCTAGCTCGACTTTGCCCTCATCAGGTTTTAGCTCACCTAGCATCAACTTGATTAAAGTTGATTTCCCCACACCATTAGGCCCAATAATTCCAATTCGATCACCACGTGTTATTAATGTACTAAAGTTCTTTATTATCGGTGTGTCACCATAACTATAACTTACATTTTCAGCTTCAATAACTCGTTTACCTGAGCTATCCTGAGCCGACACTTGCATGTTAACCTGACCTTTTTGCTCACGTCGTTGCATTCGCTCATTACGTAATGCTTTTAATGCACGCACCCTGCCTTCATTTCTGGTACGACGTGCTTTTATACCCTGTCGAATCCATACCTCTTCCTGCGCAAGTCGTTTATCAAATAAAGCATTTTCCTTTTCTTCATTTTCCAGAGACTCCTGCTTACGTAATAAATAGGTTTCGTAATTACCCGGCCATGATGTCAGCTTACCCCTGTCAAGCTCTATAATACGGGTTGCTAATCGCCTTAAAAATGATCTATCGTGGGTAACAAACAACACACTGCCGTTCCAGTTAAGCAAAAACTCTTCAACCCACTGAATAGACTCTACATCGAGATGGTTGGTTGGCTCGTCCAGTAATAATAAATCTGGCTCTGTAACTAATGCTCTACCTAACAATACTCGTCTTTTTAAACCACCTGATAACGAATTGAACTCATCATCAGTCGGCAGTTCAAGCAAGGAGAGTGTTGTTTCAATCTGTTGTGACAAACTCCAGCCATCTACAGCTTCAAGTTCATGTTGAATCCTCGATAATTCTTCCATTTTTTGATCAGTATAATCTTCAGCTAATTGCAGACTGCAGTGATGATAGCTTTTAAGTATCTCACCCACTCCTTCAAGCCCTGAAGCAACCACATCATATACACTGCCATCTACATCATCAGGGATATCCTGAGTAAGATAAGCTATTTTCAGATTTTGCTTCTGCTCAACGCTGCCTTCATCTGCCTTAATCATCCCCCCAATAAGCTTCATAAGTGTGGATTTACCCTCACCATTACGTCCCAAAAGACATAAACGTTCTTTTGCTTCTATTTGCAAATTAAGTGAATCAAACAAGTTGGGGCCGCCAAAGCCCAGATTTATATTTCGTAAAGTGAGTAATGCCATAGATTTAATTAATAAATATCCTGTTAAGTAACGTGTATTTTATCAGAGCCAGATAGTATTATTAGGTTTTTCGCCATATAGATTAAAAATGAGCCTAACCATTCTTTCAATAATCGAATCACCTACACACCCTAAGTTATCTGGGCTTTTTCAGAGTATTGGGGCGCGTGAAATCAAGGTAAATTCATGCCGAAATGCAATTAAGGCGCTTAAAACCTATAAACCAGACTTTATTGTCGCTGAATTCTTTTACGGTTATGGTAATAACTATGCGGGAGTGAATGTAAGTAATCTGGATGTTCTGCTATCAAGCTTGCCAAAATACTCACCCAATACCAAAACCATTGTATTTGTTCTTAAAGATGAAGCACAATACATCGAGAAACTAAACGCTCTGTACCCCCTACATGCTGCTTTCCTACATGATACGCCTGAATACGCTATTGAAGAAGTAATTATAAGCCCAAAAGAACAGGATTAACTGTGATTTTCACTAATTATAAAAACTAAAATGAAACACACCTTCTAGCTGCACCCTACACCAGCAAAACTGAAAGAGACACTCTCTATTCATACAGATATCATAAACACTAAAATGCTGGTAAACACTTTACTAAAAACTTTATTATTTTAGACATATTCATGAGCCTTAAAAAGATGCAAATTAGATGTATTAGTTTATATTCCGTCTAACATATTTACTCACGGATTTAGATCTGGTCTTACAATTATTTAGCTTAATGAGAACTTGAATTCTGTGTTTTCGCCTTTGTGGCGAGTGGCTTTCTTTTATGAAAGCCGTTCATGGCTTTCACCCTTCGGGCCATGCAGAGCATGTTCAAAAACGCTCCAGACGTTTTTAGTCAACAGCCCAAAAATAAAAACCATGGGAAAGTCACCAAAGAAATACCGCCCCGCTATAACCAGGCTTTAATTTATAAAAAACATAAATAAAAGCGCCTTCTTCATTCCCGATTTATTTGGCCGCTGCGAATAAATTTGTTGGAAACAAATTTAATTATGCTCCGCAATACCCGAAGGGTGAGTATCAGGGATGATACGAATAGCTCACGAATTATAGAGCCAATTCGCTCAGACAGTCCTCACGGATAAAATTGCCGGGAGCAATTTTATCCATGCTCTGCATGGGCCGCAGGCTGGAGGGCAGGAAGCCCGACATAAAGCCCCAAATAAATCACTCATACATCAGCCTGCTTAATGGGGTAATGAATTAAAAGAATAGAATAACAAACAGATTCACTGGACTAGTTGATATTAAAATACTGAATTTATTACTATGTATTAAAAGCCACACTATTCCAGCTTTCACAGGACTACATGACAGATTATTTTTCATTTTAAAAACCAGCTCTTATTGGTTTTAATTTTCAACTCGTTCCCACGCAGGAGCATGAGAACGAATAATAGCACTTTTATCAGGTGTAAAAGAAAACGCAAATGAACGCTAATAAACGCAAATACAAAACCACAGGATATACAGGTCTGGGTTTCAACTCGTTCCCACGCAGGAGCGGGGGAACGAGAAATAATGCTGATAAAGTAGAATAAAGATAATGTCCTGTTAAGTCATAACATAAACTATAATTGTAAGTTCAGATATGAACAACTAAAACTAAAGCCTGATTTTCTTTTTTCCTTAGACTAAATATTTAAAATTTCACTCATCTCCCCAGATAAGCTCACCCGTGTTACTTAAATCATAACCACTAAGACTTTCAGCCTGCTGCTGGCAGGCTGGTGATTTTAGTCGGTTTATCAATGACTGAAATAATCGCCGAAACCATATTTGTCTGGGTATGGCCAAATCAAAAGACTCCCAGCCAAGAGGAATAAAATCAAGCCCATATTCAGTTGCTGCTGCGCGTACACCGGGAGCGATATCAGCTTTGTCCATAGCGATAGACGCTGCCGCCTCTCGCTCTGATAACGCTTCAGTCACACAGTTAAGATCGTCAACATTTAAATTATACTGGCTTAACTGTTCCATTAAAAAACGTTGTGCACCCGCACCTGATTGACGTCGCGACCAGCGTAGCGGACTTTTGAAAAGGTCTTCGATAGATTGTTTCTGTACGCCTGAATCTTTCCTGATCATTAATCCCTGTTCACGTTTGAAAGCGTGTATGAGTACCCAGTTTTTTGCATCAGAGTGTTGCTTGAGTAAAGCAGGGTGGCGAATATGACTTTCGCTGTCCGGCCCCCAGTGAATACCACATACATCTACTCGACGTGATTCTAATAAGTTTAAACCTAACTGAGTGCCGGTTGGGCTATAACTGATAAGTGCATAAGGGCCGGTTTCTGTTGCGTAATCTAACACCACCCGATAAAGCAGGGGATCATCACTGCCGGCTAAAATAAGCCTGTCTGTGAGCAGGCCACCATGTGAGGAGTCAAACATCCATTTATCGATGAGCTCACGTGGAAACATCCATTTTCCGGTTATTTTTGTAGCGGGTATTCTGTTTTCAGATAACAGGGCATATATTTTTTTATCGTTAAGGTGCAGGTAGTTTGCAACCTGTTTTACGCTCATGTAAACCAGTTCGTTATCTGGCTCAGTCTGTAAGTTGGCAGACATGTTAGTTACCGAGCTGGTTAACATTGGTTTTATGGTCACTGCTTTGATTATTATGTTTCTGCTGAATTTTATTAGCTGTATCGTCAATTTTGTTTATTTCATCAAACTCGACAAATTCTGTGCCATTATAAATCATGAAATGGCGACCCTTGGCACGCGCAATTAATGTCACGCCAACCTTGCGCGCCAGATCCCGACCCATCTGAGTAACCCCGGAGCGTGATAAAAGAATTGGTATGCCCATCTGCGCCACTTTAATCACCATCTCCGATGTCAGACGCCCGGTGGTGTAAAATATTTTGTTATAACCTTCGGTCTGATTCAGCCACATGTGGCCGGCGATGGCATCAACCGCATTATGGCGACCCACATCTTCTACGAAACGCATAATGTTTGACTGCTGGCAAAGTGCGCAGCCATGCACCGCACCTGCACGTTTATAAACTTCGTTGTAATCATTAAGATTTTTTAACAGTGAATAAATAGTTGATTGTTTAATTTGTGTTTCAGTTAAAGATATTTTATCAATGTTATCCATTAGATCGCCGAATACAGTACCCTGGCCGCAACCTGTGGTTATGGTGCGTTTATTAAGTTTTTCATGCAGGTTGTCTAATTTTAGGTGTGTGGTAACGGCAACTGAATCGGTCTCCCAGTCTACCTGTATCGATTTTATATTTTCGATATCAGAGATCATGTTCTGATTGCGCAACCATCCAAGTATCAACAGCTCAGGTTGTGTGCCAAGTGTCATCACGGTAACGATTTCACGTTTATCAAGAAAGATCGTCAGTGGGCGTTCAGCTGCGATGTAACTGGTACGAATTTTACAAAATTCATCAACCGCATTAACCGCTGCTGACGCGTCAAGCCCGGCATTTGTCATCTCGGGTTTATATAAATTCTGTTTTGTTATCTCAGTTATCATCATTAACCTCCCGTGGTATTCATATGCCTTAAAATCACTTCATGTGTTTTGAGATCAAAATCATGGCCTTTCGGTTTTATTAACATGGACTGGATGATGGCCTCACGCAGGGCTTCTTCATTGCCCGCAGAACCTGCAGGGTGAGCACGCACCACATGTCTGAGATCTTTTGAATGTTCCTGCCCCAGGCAGAGAAGTAGTTTTCCTTCGGCAGTGAGCCTTACACGATTACAGGTATCACAAAAATTGTGACTGTGGGGTGAGATGAAACCAACTCGCGAGTCACTGTCGGGCATCTGATAATAACGGGCAGGGCCACCTGTATTTTCCGTGTTGGCGATTAATTCATATCGCTGACGTAAGTCAGCAAGAATCTCATCACTTGAATAAAAAGTTTTCGCGCGGTCATGATCATTCACAATACCGAGTGGCATTTCTTCTATAAAACTAATGTCCATGCCTCGATTTCGTGCAAAGTCTACCAGGTCGGTGACTTCATCATGGTTCATGTTTTTTAGTATGACACTGTTAATTTTTACTTTCTTAAATCCGGCTTCTAAAGCTGCATCGATACCGGCTAATGTTTTGTGTAGTTTACCGACACGTGTGATTTTATGAAAACGGTCGGCTCTGATGGTATCCAGGCTGATATTGACACGTGTCACACCGGCATTGAACAGATCTCTGGCATACCTTGTCAGTTGGCTCGCATTTGTGGTGATGGTTAAATCGTTAAGGCCATCGAGCTGCCCGAGTTCTTCAAATACTTTCATGATGTTACTACGTGTTAGTGGCTCGCCACCGGTAATGCGTATTTTGTTAACACCCAGATCTACAAATGTTTTTCCGATGCGCACGACTTCTTCAAGCGTAAGCAGCTGGGCGCGGGGCACGAACTGCATGTCATCCGACATGCAATATACACACCTCAGATCACAGCGGTCAGTAACAGATATTCTTAAATAGGTGACTTTTCTACCGAATCGATCGGTTAGTTGGGCTTGAGGTTTTATCTTCTCATTCTGTTTAATCGATAGCTGGTTGAATTTCTGTTGCATCCTCGGCCCTCTAAATAAATAGTAAACATGAATCGATATTAAATAAAAAAACAGGTAAATATGAAAAATTATATTTGGAAATTATAGATAATATGTGAAATTTATAGCAAGTACTGTTCCTATTCTAATAGATCATGGTTAAGTCGTTTTACAGATGAGTTAAAAGCCTTAAGAGTCAGCATCTGTCTATGGTTAATTAACTTATGGTGTTAGTTGAACATTGAGGGTTTATTTTTAATACTGGGGTAATTTGTCTCAATTTTAAAATCCGCAACAGACAATTTGTCGCATTTTGTTATTAGTAATATTAATCGACAAATCTCCCACATCATTAATGCAAACGTTTAAACACGGGTTTGTAGTGATAAAAGCAATATTTTTCAGTCTGGTACGTAACTTGCTCCTGATTCTGATGATTGTTTGATAATTTACAGTTGACTCATTAATGATTAGTTAATGATTCATATCAGCTGATCATTAAACATTCACCATTAAACGATTAATACAAATCTTTAAAAGTGCCGTCTAATTTAACGTTAAATTATTAAGGTAAATATTTATCACGGCATAACCTGATCGGTATTTTATGATGATTGAACAAATAACCAAAAAATTTCCTGAGCACATTCCGGTGGCTGTCATTATGGAAAAGCAGCCGGCAAGGTCCAGTCAATGGGTTGATTACATATGGACTGCTGTAGGCGTAACGGTTAGTGACACTGACAAAGTGCTGGATGAACCGCATATTGAAGACAACGAAGATGATGTTCAGCTGAAAAAATATTCAGGTTACCAGGTAACACTACACCTTGATGAGTGTGACAGTTATTACCATAACCTGATGTCACCAACCCCACACTGTTTTATCGTTGTCCGCCAGAATGAGGAAAACGATGAACCCGAACCTTTTATTGTCAGCCTTAGCTTTGATGAAGCCCATGCGTATCTGGAAGGCGGTGAAGAGGTGTTCGCGGTAGATATACCGCCTGAAATATATCAATGGACAGAAGCATTTGTACTGGAAAATTATTGCCCGCAGCAACTCAAAAAACGCAAACGATGGAACTGGAAAGGAAAACACTAGAAAAAAATGTCGCAGAAGACAGTAATCCAGAAATAATAAGATAGAGAAAATAAAACAGAGGCAGCAAATAGATGGACCGGTCAAAAAATAATCTGCAGGATCAGGTCTCAGATACTGATGAGAATTTTGTTTCTCGTTGGTCAAAGCTCAAATATGAGAGCAAACAAAACAGTGAAACAAATACAGCTGATGAAGCGACATCCGACGAAAGCACAGAGAATAAAACGTTAATACGGAATACTGTTGAAGATGAGCAGCAGGCAGCAGTAAAAGTATTAAGCGATGTTGATATGCCAGACATCGAAAGCATGACAGCAGATTCAGATTACAGCGATTTTCTGTCACCAGGTGTTAGCGAAGAGTTGCGAAATTTAGCCTTGCGTAAGTTGTTTCTCAGTGAGGTCTTTAATATTCGTGATGGTCTTGATGAATATGATGATGATTATACCCACTTCGAATCACTCGGTGACATTGTAACCGCAGATATGAAACACCAGATTGAGCTGCAGGCACAACGTAAGGCAGAAGAGTTACTGCAGCATGAAAAAAGCTTAACTGATAATGACAGAACTGAAGATGAGAGTGTCGAAGATAATAGTGTTGATGTTCACAGTAACATTTCTGATAGTGCAGAAGTTGACGGCATTAATGAACAACATGATTTTAAAAATAATTACAAAACTGTGGCAGAAAAAAACACCAGCACCAGAGCATTAGATGAAAACGCTGAATACATCGACTTGAAGATAAATAAAACTGATGAAAATACAGGTTAAAAATTATGACTGAGCGTAACTCGTTACCAGAAGAAACAGCAAATGCTTATGCCAGTAAGTTAGCCATGTCAGCTGTTAAATCACTTAATTTTCAAGCCACTAGCCTGCTTCAGTATAGCTCGAGTGGCAGAGTAGCGGTGATTGGTTCCATAGAAGCGCAGGAGTTTGCTTCACGCTTAAACGGAAATTTACACGCACAGCTTATCTTGACTAGTGGCGCTGAAGAACCGGGTGTACCGACCATAGCAGTCGGTAATCGAGACCTGCAGATTGAAGGTTATCTGGGTAATTTTAATATTTTACTCGGTGATGAAGGTAAAGCTAATTATGAAAAAGTCAGTGTCGATCTGGTCGTTGATCTTTCTGCAGATGGCGTATTAAAGATGCCATTAAAACCACCAGGTTATTTCACATCAATAATGGAAGAACCTTATTTAACGTTACTCGAAGAAGAGTTAAAAGATCTTACAGGTACTTTTGAAAAGCCCAAATACTTTGATTACGATGATTCTATATGTGCACATGGACGCTCGGGAGTTGCAGGCTGCACCTTGTGTATTGATGCCTGCCCGGCACAGGCAATTACGAGTTTGATTAACTCAATTCAAGTTGATCCCTATCTGTGTCAGGGCGGTGGTGTATGTACCAGTGTTTGTCCTACTGGTGCGATTCGATATGTCTACCCTAATGTGACAGATACTTTACGCACCGTGAGTACCTTGTTAAACAGTTATTGTGAAGCAGGTGGCTCTGACCCGGTGATCGGATTTATTGCAGAAGACGAAGCCGCGCTGCTAGACC
This sequence comes from Gammaproteobacteria bacterium, assembly GCA_026197015.1. GTDB lineage: Bacteria > Pseudomonadota > Gammaproteobacteria > SZUA-229 > SZUA-229 > SZUA-229. The sequence goes on from JAPHRB010000142.1 coordinate 10,297, forward strand.
TGAAAGCTGAAAACAATCAAGCAGACAACCTGCTTGTTATAGTTGTTGAAGAACTCGCAAGTGTTGGCATGGAGGTCTGGTTAAACGCACTGGCCTGTGGTGCAAAATCTGTTTTATTGATTGATGGGGGGTCGATGTTTGAATCGGTAGGGGTGTTCCTGAAATCTCAGATCAACACGGCGAACACGATTTTATCTGGCCTGTCTTATAAAGATAAACTGATCCGTATTGTTGACCCACAGTCACTGCAGCAGCAGTGTGAAGTTGCTCAGAGCATTCATTTTTCTGATGAAACGTTTGAGTCGGCTAGCTATTTTGCTTTGCTTGATACCCACATGAATAACGCTTTATATAATAACGCAGATAAACGCAGGACAACACTGTTGGCTACCGATTTTCTCTATGCTCATAGTAGCTCGCCTGAACCGATCATTGAGTTATCGGAGCAATCACCGTTTGGCCGGATTATGGTAGATGCGGATGCCTGTACCCTGTGTATGAGTTGCGTCTCAGTTTGCCCGACTAAAGCAATTAGTGCAGGTGATGAAGTACCGAAACTTGTATTTCGTGAAATTAAATGTGTGCAATGTGGTATCTGTGAGTCAGCCTGTCCCGAGCGGGCTATTTCCCTTGAGCCAAGATTTATAACTGATGCAAAACAGCGTCGTGGTTTCGTTACCTTACATGAAGAACTGCCTTTCTGCTGTATCACATGTGGAAAAGAATTTGCCACTAAATCAATGATAGACAATATGACACAGAAACTCAGTGGGCATTACATGTTCCAGTCAGAACGTGCCAGGTTACGTTTGATGATGTGTGATCAGTGTCGTGTGGTTGATGTAGTGCAGGATAATGAAGCAATGGATGCGATTTGATGGTGAGGTTCTGGCAAATCATCATCATAAAAGCAGGTTAATAAAAAATATTTATTTTCTTAGTTATTTAAATAGTGATCATTTTGGGTCATCACTTATGAATAATTTGCATTATTGGTTATTTTTTTTCGTTTACTTCTGGAGCGGTGATTGCATATGAAAGATAACTACAAAGATAACTGGGAAGAAACATTGATTATGCAGGCACAACCAACAACTGAGCCAAATTATCAACAGGGCGCCCAGTCGAGCCAGTCTCAACTTGGTCAGGCTCAACAGTCTCAGGTTACTCAGTCTGCTGACAAACCATTAGCAGAAGATCAATATCGCGCGGGTGCCTATAGCCTGTTGGCTGAACTGTTACGCCAGTCACCTGAGCAGGAAATATTAAATACCGTTACCGGACTGGCTGACGTACTTGAGAAAAAAGATGATCTGGCTATCGCCATGTTGATGCTTGGTCTGTCAGCGCGTGAGACAAAAATAAATCATCTCGATGATGAATTCCATGCCTTATTCATCGGTCTGGGGCGTGGTGAATTAGTCCCCTACGGATCATGGTACATGACCGGGTTTCTTATGGAGAAACCATTGGGGCTTTTACGTGAGGATCTGGCGCGTTTGGGATTTGTACGTAATAACAATACTTACGAGCCGGAAGATCATGTCGCCGCCTTGTGTGAAGTCATGGCCCAGTTAATAAGTGAAGGCCGGGATTTAGATCAGCAAAAAAGTTTTTTTGATATGCATATGTCATCCTGGTTAGCGCAGTTTTACGCGGATTTGAGCGCAGCAAAATCTGCGGTGTTTTATCGTTCAGTTGCCAGGTTTGGAAAAGCATTTTTTGATTTTGAAAAACAGTATCTTGCAATGAGTGTGTGATTTTTTATGTGAGTTAATTTTTCAGATTAATTTTTCAGATTAAATTTTTAGAGGGTTAGCGATATGAGTAACGAGGATATGAGTAAAAAGGATCAGCACCTAAATTCAGAAAATGCGCATTCACAGGCGTCGCAAATAAAACGTCGTGACTTTTTGCGAGAATCAATCGTCGCCGCAACAGGTGTCGCCGTTACCGTTGCCACAGGAAAAGCAATATCCAGTGCTGTGGCGTCAAACTCAGGCGACGATAATAAAACAGATTCGGATAAAAAAGACGCTTACCGGTTAACAAAACATATCGCAGATTATTATAAAAGTGCAGCGATTTAATCACAATCTTATCGGCAGACCATAGAGCCAGGACAGAGCGGAGATAGTGTTATGAAATTAATCAAAAAATCAGATCAGGTGATGGCTGCTGATGAACATAAAAAAGCTCAGACAGAAAGTGCTGTGTCGGCTCACTTGAGTGGTCATGATTTGAATAAACAGGGTTTTAGTGGCAAGAGTATGAACCGTCGTGAATTTCTTCACAATTCAAGTCTGGTCGCAGGCGGCGCAGCACTGGCGACGATGTTCAGTCCGGTGATGATTAAAAAAGCCCAGGCAAATGAATCGGTTTCAATGGGTAATACGACACAAAAAGTGAAATCTGTCTGCACACATTGCGCCGTGGGGTGCGGGGTTATTGCAGAAGTTCAAAATGGTGTCTGGACGGGTCAGGAACCTGCGTTTGATCACCCAATTAGTAAAGGCGCACACTGTGCAAAAGGTGCATCTGTGCGTGAACACGGTCATGGTGAACGGCGTTTAAAATACCCGACTAAACTGGTGAATGGTAAATGGAAAAAAGTCTCCTGGGAGCAGGCGATAAATGAAATTGGCGATAAGATGCTGGAGATTCGTGAACAGTCTGGTGCAGATTCTGTTTATCTACTGGGCTCGGCCAAACACAGTAATGAACAGGCCTACCTGTTTAGAAAAATGGCCGCCATGTGGGGCACGAATAATGTTGATCACCAGGCGCGTATCTGTCACTCAACCACAGTCGCCGGGGTAGCCAATACCTGGGGTTATGGTGCCATGACCAATTCGATGAATGATATACACAATTCCAAAGCCATAATGATCGTGGGTGGTAACCCGGCAGAAGCGCATCCGGTTTCACTGTTACATGTATTAAAAGCGAAAGAAGAAAACAATGCGCCACTGATAGTTATTGACCCGCGATTTACGCGTACTGCAACACATGCCAGTCAGTTTATACGTTTACGTCCTGGTAGCGACGTGCCTGTTATCTGGGGCATGCTTTATCACATTTTCAAAAATGGCTGGGAAGACAAACAGTTTATAAAACAGCGCGTTTACGGTATGGATGAGATAAGAAAAGAAGTTGCAAAATGGACACCAGAAGAAGTCGAACGTGTCAGCGGCGTGCCTGAAGAAGAGCTTTATACAGCGGCTAAAACTATGGCCGAACATCGCCCCGGTACTTTTATCTGGTGCATGGGTGGCACCCAGCACACCATCGGTAATAATAATACACGTGCCTACTGCGTGTTCCAGCTGGCATTAGGCAATATGGGTGTTTCTGGTGGCGGCACCAATATTTTCCGTGGCCATGACAATGTTCAGGGGGCCACAGACGTCGGTGTTTTAGCTAATACATTACCCGGTTATTACGGCCTCAACCCCGGCTCCTGGAAACACTGGGCTGGTGTCTGGGACCTGGATATAGAGTGGATAAAAGACCGTTTTGATCAGGGCAGTTATGAGCAAAGTAAGGGCAAGGATGTTTCCGTAATGAACACCAATGGCATTCCGGTATCAAGATGGATAGATGGTGTGCTTGAGGATAAAGCGAATATAGGGCAGAAGGATAATGTGCGTGCCATGGTTTTCTGGGGCCATGCACCAAACAGCCAGACCCGTGGGCTGGAGATGAAAAAGGCAATGGAGAAACTCGACATGTTAGTTGTAGTGGACCCATACCCCACAGTATCTGCTGTTATGCATGATCGTAAAGACGGTGTTTATTTATTACCCGCAGCAACGCAGTTTGAAACCTATGGTTCAGTGACCGCATCAAACCGTTCCTTGCAGTGGCGTGACAAAATTATTGATCCGTTATTCGAATCATTGCCCGACCACACTATCATGTACAAACTGGCTAAAAAACTCGGTTTTGCCGAGCAGTTAACCAAACATATTGAAGTTAATAATGATGAACCTCTGATTGAAGATATCACTCGCGAGTTTAACCGTGGCATGTGGACAATCGGTTATACCGGACAGAGTCCAGAGCGTCTCAAACTGCAGCAAAAACACTGGGCGACGTTTGATTTTACTTCGCTAAAAGCCGAAGGCGGTGCCTGTGATGGTGAGTATTATGGCCTGCCATGGCCATGCTGGGGCACACCGGAAATGAAACACCCGGGAACCCCAAACCTGTATGACACTAGTAAAAATGTAGCCGATGGAGGCCTTACATTCCGAGCCAGATTCGGTGTTGAAAGAAATGGTGAAAATTTACTTGCCGAAGGTTCCTATAGCAAAGGTTCAGAGATCAAAAACGGTTACCCTGAATTTAGTGAAAAGTTATTAAACAAACTAGGCTGGTGGGATGACCTGACGGCTGAAGAGAAGACAGCAGCGAAAGGTAAAAACTGGAAAACCGATCTCTCAGGTGGCATTCAACGTGTGGCTATTAAACATGGCTGTTCACCTTTTGGTAATGCAAAAGCCAGAGCCATCGTCTGGACTTTTCCCGACCCTGTACCCATTCATCGTGAACCGCTGTATACCAGTCGCCGTGACCTGGTGGAAAAATATCCTACCTATGCAGATCGTAAATCATTCTGGCGTTTGCCTACACGTTATGAATCAATTCAGGCGAATGATTATGCCACTGATTATCCGATCATTCTGACCTCCGGCCGCCTGGTGGAATATGAAGGTGGGGGTGATGAAACACGTTCGAATCCATGGCTGGCAGAATTACAGCAGCACATGTTTGTTGAGTTACATCCTAGAGATGCCAATAACGCCAGTGTCAAAGATGGTGAAGATGTCTGGGTGGAAGGTGCTGAAGGCGCGAGAATTAAAGTAAAAGCTCAGGTAACACGGCGAGTCGCCGCAGGTGTTGCTTTTGTTCCATTTCATTTCGGTGGTCACCTCGAAGGTAAAGACCTGCGAGATAAATACCCGGAAGGATCAGATCCCATTATTTTAGGTGAGGCGGCAAATACGGTTATGTCTTATGGCTATGACTCGGTGACACAGATGCAGGAATCAAAATGCAGCCTGTGCCGTATTACTAAAGCTTAATATCTGGAGATAACAATGGCACGTATGAAATTTTATTGTGATGCTGAACGTTGTATCGAATGTAATGGTTGTGTAACCGCCTGTAAGAATGAGAACGAGGTGCCCTGGGGTGTTAATCGACGTCGTGTGGTGACGATTAAAGACGGTGAACCAGGTGAGCGTTCCTTATCGGTAGCCTGCATGCATTGCTCTGATGCACCCTGTGCCGCAGTTTGTCCGGTTGACTGTTTCTACACCACGGATGACGGAATAGTGTTGCACGATAAAGATACCTGTATTGGTTGTGGTTACTGTTTTTATGCCTGTCCGTTTGGTGCGCCACAGTTTCCAAGTTCTGTGGCATTTGCTTCACGGGGCAAAATGGATAAATGCACATTCTGCGCAGGTGGCCCGGAAGAGACACATAGCGCTGATGAATATACCAGGTATGGTGCAAACCGAATCGCTGAAGGCAAATTGCCATTATGTGCAGAAATGTGTTCAACCAAAGCTTTATTAGCGGGTGATGCTGATGTGTTATCGGACATCTATCGTAAACGCGTTATTAATCGTGGTGCCAGTGTTCTCAACTGGGGCGTGCAATATAAGAAAGCCGGTATCGATGGTTAAAAAAAGATTATGGAAGACCTTGTTTGTTGTCTGATGTGAAGTGTTAAGTGACTTGAGAATTTTTTATAAAAGCTCGAGATCGAAAAGGTAATCTTGAATAATTACCCGGTATTACGCATCACAATCAACACAGGGTTCTGATTGATAACAGTCTTAAAATGGCGGTTTCAAGATGACAGGTATTAAAGATAAAAAATCAGCTCGAATGCGCAAAGCAGTTTACTGTTGTGTCCTGTCACTGTTGTTTGTGCTTGTTGCACCACTAATTCCCTATGTGATTGATGCACATGCAGAAGATGTGACAAGCAGTAAAGCAAACAAACCTGTTGCCTTGCAACACCCGGGAATAAATTTATGGAACGATGTGCGTCAGCGAAATGAAGTGACGCAGGGCTCAAGCCAGGTAATAGGTGTAGATAGTGGCATTTTGATTAACAAAACAGGTGAAGACTGGCGCCGATTCAGAATGCAAATGTTGATGCCTTATGGTGCGTATTTTATGGCAGCCACCATCACAACAATCGTTTTGTTTTTTCTGCTGCGCGGAAAATTACGTTTACCGGGTGGTCGTTCAGGTGAATTACTCTGCCGTTTTTCGCTTAATCAACGCACCGCACACTGGTTTGCCGTAGGTGTTTTCTGGTTGCTGGGTATCACAGGTTTGATCTTGTTATATGGCAGATTTGTGCTGATACCGTTATTAGGTGCAGACGGTTTTTCAATTACCGCATCCGCCTGTAAGGAGATGCATAATCTCATCGGGCCGTTATTCCTGCTGGCAGTGTTAGCCTTACTGGTACTTTATATCAAAGATAACTTTTTTAACCGTGACGATATTACATGGATAACAAAAGGCGGTGGAATGTTTGGTGGGCATGTCAGTGCAGGGCGTTTCAATGCTGGCGAGAAAACCTGGTTCTGGTTAGTTATGATTTTTGGCTTTTTGTTGTGTATCACAGGTTTGGTTTTAGATTTTTCAGTTTTCGGGCAGGGCAGAGAAATCATGGCACTGTCACACGTGATTCATGGTATTTCAGCATTGATATTAATTACGGTTTCATTTGGTCATATCTATCTTGGCACGATAGGTGTGGAGGGAACCCTCGAAGGTATGACCACAGGTTATGTTGATGCAAGCTGGGCAAAATCTCATCATGATTTCTGGTATGAAGAGATGTCAGCAACCGTTGAAGAGCAGCAAGGTATAAAAAAAGACGTTGCCAGTTCCAGCACTAAACCTGCATCCAGCCCGGCAGGTGATTAATGATGGTTCCATTTAATTTATGTGAATATTTAAATGAATTTTTAATAGGAGCTGGAAATGTTTGAACAGTTAGTGGATGGTGTTTTCTGGAATATTGCGTTAATTGTTTTTTTCGTTGGTGTAATCTGGCGATTGATTACTGTTTTAGTACTGCGTAGTAAACGCATAGATTATTCAGTAGCCCGTAACTCGGGTGTTAGCGGCGCAGTTATGGCAAATATCCGTGGTTTTTATCCACGTAAGGAAGTTTCTGCGCGCATCCGTCTTCAGGTGATCGCGGGTTATATGTTCCATCTTGGTCTTTTCGTATTGTTATTTTTTGCAGCACCACATGTAAAATTTATCGCACAACACATTACCGGTTTTACTTATATGACGATTCCCTACTGGGGGTTTATCGTTGCATCTGAAATTGCGTTTGCCGGACTTATTTTGCTCTGGGTGCATCGCGTACTTAATCCAGTCACACGTTTAATTTCCAAACGCAGTGATCATATCGGAACAATACTTGTCTTCGTCGTTATGTTAACGGGCTGTATGGCATTAGGGGAAGCTTCAAGTGAACTCAGAGTCTTACACCGTTTTAGCGTGGAATTACTGATGGTTTATTTTCCATTCAGCGCCCTGATGCATGCCTTTATGTTTATCCCTAGTCGTGCTTTTACCGGTGCATTTTTAGGCCGACGTGGTGTAAATGTTTAGAGGGACTGGTGTAGAGAACAGACAGGGTTTAAAACTTAATTTTTAAACCATAAATATCTGCTAGCTGGAGAATTTGTTATGAGTACACCATTAGAACGCGGTGTTGATATGCTGAAATCGCAGGTTGATGCCCGCGTCGAATCCTATTTTTCCAGTTGCACACATTGTGGGGTTTGTGCAGAAGCCTGCCTTTTTTATACGGAAACAGACGACCCGCGTTATACTCCTATTTACAAAACAGAACCATTACGTAAAGTCTGGCAGCAGAACTTTACCTTATGGGGCAAACTCTCGAGTAGCCTGGGTTTAAGTAAACCGATAACAGAAAATGATCTGTCTGACTGGGAGACGTTAGTTTATGACGGTTGTTCCATGTGTAGTCGCTGTACTATGGTCTGCCCGGTAGGCATTGATATAGCGTATCTGATTCGTAAGGTTAAAGAAGGCATGGCGGCGGCTGGTTTTGTACCTGAAGGTTTACAGGGTGCGAGTCAACGAGCGCTTAAATTTGGTAGCCCTATGGGCTTAACCACTAAAGGTTTGCTCACCGCCGTGGGTCAACAGAAAAAAGAACATGACATAGATATTCCGGTAGATGTGGTTGGTGCTGAATATTTACTTATGTTGTCATCTAACGAAGTTGTGTTGTATACCGAGTTTCTAACCGCGATCAGCAAAATATTTTCTGCGGCGGGTATTTCATGGACAGTGAGCAGCAAGCATTTCGAAGCCACTAATACGGGTGTGCAGATGGGTGATTCAGTTATAGCAGCGCAGTTGCTAGAACGTCTGCTCGAAGTGGCCTCTGAGCTTAAAATAAAAACCGTCATTAGTCCGGAATGCGGGCATGCCTATACGACCTTCCGTTGGGATGGGCCTAATATTCTGGGCCGGGAATTACCGTTTAATGTTGTGCATATCATGGAGTTGTTAGATCAGTTACGTCAAGACGGAAAACTAAAAACCACGGGCAGCTTTGATGAACGCCTGACCTATCATGACCCCTGTAATATCAGCAGGCGTGGTGGTGTGCTGGAACAGCCGCGAAATTTATTAAATCTGGTAGCACCGAATTTTGTTGAGATGAACGATAATAAAGAAATGAACTGGTGTTGCGGTGGCGGCGGAGGTGTTAGTTCAAACGAACGTGCAGAACCGTTACGTTTACAGGTATTTAATGTAAAAAAACGTCAGCTGGATGAACTGGATGTAACAACTATGGTGACAGCGTGTTCCAACTGCCGGACTATGCTGGAGGAAGGTCTGGAAGAAAATGAGATGGATGTAGAGGTGGTTAGTATTACTGAATTAATTGCAGACCATCTGGCGTAAGCAAACTAGCTTGCCATAAAAAAAGCAGTGACCCGGGAGGGTAGGTCACTGCTAAAATAAGTTTAAGCGGCCTTATCCTCATTTTTTCTATGTTCAAGTACATTGCCTGAAGTATTAATCTCTATACGTTTAGGTTTCATCGCTTCAGGAATTTCTTTCACAAGACTTATACTTAACAGGCCATTTTTTAACCTGGCATCTCTTACTTCGATGTAATCGGCCAGATTAAATCGCTGCTCAAAATTTCGTGTGTTTATTCCACAATAAAGATATTCACTATCTTTATTATCTGGTTTTTTTCCGCACACGGTCAGTACATCTTTTTCTATTTGTATGTCCAGCTCACTTTCTTCAAAACCAGCGACTTCAAGTGTGATCGTGTATTTATCTTCATCAATGGCTTCTATGTTGTATGCTGGATAAGCTGTTTTGGTTTGATTGGTACGTAATGCGTTATCTAATAATCTACCAAAGCGATCAAACCCGATGCTGTTGCGATAAAGTGGTGTTAAATCAACTGTGTTCATGTTTTTAATCTCCTCTTAAGTTTAATTAGATAAAATA
>JAPHRB010000144.1 GCA_026197015.1 Gammaproteobacteria bacterium
AAAAGTATTACCTCCTGTTAAGGTGCGTAGTTTAGAAAAAGATTATATTGTTGCGGTAAGTACGGAAGGGCATATGTTGGTCACTGAGGTGTCTGAATTACCTCAAATGGCAAAAGGTAAGGGTAATAAAATTATCAATGTTCCTTCAGCCAGGTTAAAAGATAATGAAGAATGGATTTGTGCAATTAACCTGATTCAAGATGGTGAAAAGTTAGCTATCTATGCGGGTAAAAAGCATAAGGTTATGAAAGGTGCTGAAGTGGATGGGCATTATGCCGAACGTGGAAAACGTGGCCTTAAATTACCTCGAGGTTATCAGAAGGTGGATAAAATAGAGGTTGAGATTAAAGAGTAAAAGCGGACCTTCAGCTAAGGCCCATATCCCTCGGGGAAAGGTCGCTGCTTTTTGCGCCCTGTCCCCTTAATCCATACCACCAAGAGCTGAAAGAGTAGTGAACCTACTCCGTAAAACTCTTGATGGCATCAAACAGGGGTCAGAGCCGAAAAGCATCGGGTCTGACCCCGAGGGAGATGTCCCGCAGCAATTTATGATCCCCAAAGCTCTTCAATTCGAGCATCACGTCCACAGGAAAAACGATAGTAATTATAACGCACGGGGTTCTTTTTATAGTAATCCTGATGATAATCTTCTGCGGGATAAAATGCTCTGGCCTGAATGAATTCAACTTTTAGAGGCTCTTTAAAAGGTTTAGTATTTTCTATATGTGCAGCAGATTTCAGAATGGACTGTTTTTCTGACTCGTTATTATAAAAAATAGCCGGACGATACTGAGGCCCCCGATCACAAAACTGACCATCATCACGTGTTGGGTCAATATGGCGCCAGAAATGATCAAGAATGCGTGCGCGCTTTATAACTTGCGGGTTATAAGTCACCTTTACAACTTCTATGTGGCCGCTGTTTCCTGCTGAAACCTGTTTATAGGTCGGGTTTTTCATGTCTCTGCCAGAGTACCCTGAGACAACATCAATAACGCCATCAAGTTTTTCATAATCTGATTCGATGCACCAGAAGCAGCCACCGGCTAGTATAATGCTTTCAGTGTTAGCGTTACTGTTAAAATTCTCTTCTGCCTGTGATGGGCTTAATATTAAAGTTAATATTAAAGTTAATATTATAAAGGGAGTGGATAATAGAGGATAAACGCGAAATGACATGTGAATAACCTGGTGTGGGTGTAGTTATTAGTATATCAGGAGTGGAGTTAGTTCATTTTTAACGGGTATAATGCGATATTCTTGAATAACTTGTGAATAGATATGCTTATAGTCGTTTCTCCCGCTAAAACCCTTGATTACACAACGCCGCCTAAAATTAAAAAGTTTACAATACCTGACTATTTAGATGATTCAGCAGAATTAATACACCGTATGCGTGAACTTTCGTCATTGGATATTTCTGAATTAATGAAAGTCAGTACAAAAATTGCGGATTTAAATTTTGATCGATTTGAAGTCTGGAATCAGAAATTTACAGAAAAAAACGCGAAGCAGGCTGTGCTCGCATTTAAGGGTGATGTTTATACCGGCTTAGACGCAGAAAGTTTTACAGCAAAAGATTTTGCTTTTGCGCAAAAACATTTTCGTATGTTGTCTGGTTTGTATGGATTATTACGGCCCCTTGATTTAATGCAGGCTTATCGACTAGAAATGGGTACCAGGTTAAGTAATGAGCGCGGTAAAAACCTGTATGAATTTTGGGGTGATACAGTTACAGAGGGTTTGAATGCGCAGCTTAAAGAAATTAAATCAAAATACCTGATCAATCTGGCGTCTAATGAATACTTTAAAGTTGTAAAACCAAAAGTGTTAAAAGGTGAAATCATAACACCTGCGTTTAAAGAATTAAAAAATGGCGAGTATAAAATGATCGGTGTTTATGCAAAGAAAGCCCGTGGTTTATTGAGTCGTTATATTATTCAGAACCAGTTGTCAGATATTGAAGATATAAAATCATTTGATCTGCAAGGTTATAAGTTTAATAAAAAAGTATCGAAAGGAAATAACTGGGTATTCACTCGTAAGACACCAGCAGCTAAATAATTTTATCTGGAGAAATGTTTTGATTCTACCTGAAAATATTATCCAGTTCTGGTATTCAGAACCAATGAGTAAACACTGGTTTAATTCAACGCCTGAGATTGATGCATTAATTTGTGAGAAGTATAAGGCGCTCTGGTTGCTGGGGCAGGAAAATAAATTATCTAACTGGAAGCAAACACCGCAAGGTTGTCTTGCTTTAATATTGTTATTTGATCAGTTTCCTTTAAATATGTTTCGTGGACAGGCGGATAGTTTTGCGACCGAGTCGCGAGCTATAGAAATTACTTTATATGGCATTGAACGGCAATTTGATAAACAGTTGCCGCAATCACAACTTAGCTTCTTTTATATGCCATTAATGCACAGTGAGTTGATGTCACATCAAAATTTGTCTGTTGAGAAATTTGAAGAGGCGGGGTTACAGGGCAATATCCGCTTTGCCAGGCATCATCGAAATATTATTGAGAAGTTTGCTCGGTTTCCCCATAGAAATAAAATTTTGCAGCGTAAATCTACACCGGCTGAGATAACTTATTTAAATTCAAAAGATGCTTTTAAAGGCTGACAGGTTTATAATGCCGCGCTTCAGGTAGGGGGGTTTAATGCCAGTTAACCTGCCATTGAAGTAAAGTCATAATCCAGCTCAGCGGAAGCTTCCTGTAGGAAGTTACCCTGTATAAAGTTGATTCCCATGCCCCATAATACCGACAGGCTGGTTGCGTCTTGAACGCATTGAGCAATGGTCAGTTTATTCATCTCCATTGCTTTTTCAGTAATAGCCTTAACGGCTTCCTGATTTTCTGTGCTGGTAGACAGGTCATCCATAAATGAGCGTTCCAGTTTCAGATAGTCGGCTGGTATATGTTTTAATAACTCGAATGGATTACTTCCTTTTCCAAAATCATCAAGTGCAAAACCACAATTAAGTGCCTGTAACGATTTTGCCAGTTCAGCTGTATATTTTAAGCTAGTAACCGCAACGCTTTCTTTTACTTCAAAAATAAGACTATTTTTAGGGACGTTATATTTTTTAAGTTGTTCTTTCAGCCAGGACATCAGGCTAGTGTCTTTTAATGAGCTAGCAGCAAGTTTAACGAAGAATAGTGTACGTTTACCTTCTTTCCAGCACCTGGTGAGCGTGGTGATAGTGGTGAGTAATACCCAACGGTCAATTGCCACAGACATACCAGTGCGATCTGCCGCCGGTAAAAAGTCATCGGGCATAACCATATTGCCGTCTTTATCCAGCATTCGAACAAATACTTCATAACGCTCATCAGTATCACCATGCAAACTGATAACTGGCTGAAAGTGTAGAATAAAACGATTGCTTTTCAGGGCTTCTCTGAGGTCGTTAACTACTTGAGCATCAATTTCTTTTTGCGTTAACTCGCCTTCTTTTGGCTGGTATACGACAACAGAGTTTGGTCCCTTTTCAGCTGCTTCATTTACAGCACGTTCAGCACGTAACAAAATTTCACTGGTATCCGGGGTATTGGTATCTAAAAGACTGACACCTATAGTGCAAGTTGTATTAATTGACTGGTCGTTGATATTTGCAATAAAATCATGGGATGCGGCGCTGATTTTTTTAGCGTATGCGCCAATAGTATCCATGTTTTGATTGTAAGCAATAATTGAAAATGTATTGCCTTCAAAATGAGCTAATACATCATCTTTTGAAACTGAAGACTCAAGCTTTCTTGATATTTCATTTAAAAATTTATCTGCACCTACTACACCAACGCTCTGTTTAATATCATTAAAACTGTCCAGGTGTATGAGCAGTGCTGCCGCAGTGGTTTTGCCTTCTTTTGCTTTTGAGGCCGATTTTTCCAGAGCATCCAGGAAGTACTGGCGATTATAAAGCCCGGTAACTGAATCGGTCTGACTCATTAAAGCTAGTTTTTTCTCTAGTTCTTTATTGTCGCTCTGTGTTCTGATAATGACCTGAATGCAGGGCTCACCTTCAATGCTGGCAGGAGAAAATTCCATTTCACCCTTGAATTCAGTGTCATCAGAATTTCTTAAACTAAGCTCTAGCTTTTCCGTGGCGCAGCTATCAAGCTTGCCGTTGTCTCGTAAAAAAGCTTTGAAACTATCCCGGCCATCTATACCCACCATATCCAGAATAGGCATACCTTCCAGATCTTCAGATTCATCAAAACCGAACAATTTCAGATAAGACTGATTAGAATACACGTGCATACCTTCATGGATATAAGCAATGGCATCACGTGAAGAATCAAGTAGAGCTTCACAGCGTTTTTCAGTTTCTTTGATTGCATTTTCAAGCTTAAACAGCTTTGCAATACTTGAGTGTGCCTGTACTTCTCTGTGCATAACCATTTCAAGATGAGAAGGGTTGTCATATGACGTTAAGTCTTTAGCACCTGTACGCATGGCTTCAACAACGTCTAACTCGTGTCCAGGTCGGTTGACAGCAATGACGGGTACAGGTCCGCCTGCATTTTCTTCAATGCACTTAATGGTGTCCTGCAATGAAATTAATTGCATGCCATTAGAGTAGAGAAGAATGTCGGGTGTGGATTTCTTTAAGGCAGCTATCAGGTCTTCATCATCTTCAACACGAGTGGTATGTGCGACATAACCTGAACTGCGCATCAGTTTGACTATATTTTCTTCATTGTTAAATGAATCATCAATAATAAAAATATTTATTTTTTTCTTTTCATCCACAGCTTAAGATTCCAAAGTGATCTGGTTATTTATAGTTATAATGAAGACCAGATTGAGTCAAAATTATCAGGGTTTTTCTTATTAGAATTAGATTCACTACCATTGTCATCATCTTCAGGTGTCTCGTCTTTATTGATTTGTGAAAACTGAAACTGTGTAAATGAGCCGGTGTGTTCGCGTACTGTGCCAAGTTTAATTTCAATGTCACGTTCATATACATGCATGCTCAATGTGTTGCCGCGTCGAAATGCATGTGCAGGTAAAAGTAATGTTGAAGGTTGTTGTATAGGTTTAATTCCCGGCAACATCAGGCAGTTAAATGGTTCTTCGTTTTTGCGCTCTAATCTTTGTACCTTACAGGAAATGACTTTAGGTGATAAAACCTGAACACCAATTTCCAGGCCGTGTTCCAGACTATACTGCATCCAGCGAATAACACCTACTCGCCACTGGAAGGTATGGTCAGGTTCTCTTTCGCGAATACTGATTAATTCTCCAACCAGTGCGCGAGATGGCAGGTTGGAGTCCCAGAAAAGGCAATATCCGCCGGCGCTCACATTGGTTATTTTCCAGTGAATGTCAGGCTCTTCTTTGTAAAGTGCACCAAGGTTGTTATCCTGATCCTGAAGTTCCTGCGTATAACTTTCAGTTAATGTACGGCCCTTAGCAATCATATCCCATGCGCCTGCAGAGCGGTTTTTTTCACTTTTCATTTCAGGGTGAGTAATGAAGAAGGTAGGGTCCTGTTGAGCAAACAAATCCTTATTTGCTTTTTCATTCTCAGGTATTGATTCCAGAGAAAACATTTTATTTGGTTTTTTTGCTTTAAGTTTAGATGCAGGAGCTGTCATTTCCGTGTTTAGTGCTTTGTGTATTGGATTTAAACCAATAGAAACACGGATATCATCTTTACGAATAGCGCGTGAAAAGCGGCGTTTGGCGCAAAGGCTCCATGAGGATACTAATGTGCGTATTGTTTCCTGAGATACCTTGTCACCAATTGCGACAGCTGTCAGTAAATCATCAGAATCATTATCAAGTTGTTGCAGGTGCTCAACCAGTTTGTCTGTTTCTATTGCTCGAACATGTTCGAGGTTCTTCAGGTCATTTTCAGAAACACAGTTGGGTGGCAGGTCACCATCCAGCTTGCTAACAAAATATCTGTTTAACTTGTTTTTTGATGGCTTATTACAAATTGTTGTTAATTTAGCCCACTGGTTTATAGATTTGAACAGTCTTTCTGCATCACTTTGACGTAGAGCATTGGGGCGCGCTAGTGAAAATAGTAAGATTTGTTTGTAGTAATCTTCAGGCGTGATGTCTTTAACGGAAAGCTCTGGATCTTTTATGCTTTTTTTGTGTAAATTTTTAAGTTCAGAATAACCGTAAATACGATGTATATCCCACCATACACCCTTAGGTAACTCTGCATAAATCTGACTTGAACGTAGCAGCAGTTCAGAGTAATAGTGTAAAGCTCGCTCACATGCTATTAAAGTAGTTTTGGCATCAATTTTAGCGAGATTATTTGAGGCTTCAAAAATGAGTATTTTATAACCAATCGCCATTTCATTTAAAAGTGCCTGATTTAGATGTGTAATTTTATAACTTTTTTCAGGCAGTGGCAGTGTACGATTAACAAAATGCTTGTGTAACTGATTGAAAATATGACGTGTAGGTTCACGTAATATTTCCATGTTTTCCAGCCGGTGTTTAGGAGTAATTGCCTGGCGATTTAAAGCCAGCACCCCATTATATATTTGCCGAGTAAAATCACCCATATTGGCGCGCTTTAAGCTTGCTAGCCATTTTTTTACTTTGCGTGGATGATTCGGAAAGTCATCTTTATCTGGGGTTGTTTGTTCTGGTACGTTTAATTTCATATTGTTAATCGGCTTATATTATATCCATCTTCTTGCCTGGCGCCCTATGCTGTTCTTAAGTCTATACTATTTATTTATATTATTTAATAAAAACAGTTAGATAGTGAGGCTTTTTAAGCCATAACATGCAATATTACACAATTTATAGCTCATTTGCGGGTGTTTTGCTTGTCTCTCCAGCAATTTCGCGTACCAGTTTAGGTACTAAAAAGCCCGGTAAGTTGTTTTGAAGTTGTGTAATCAAACCTGATGCCTGTGTTAGTTTTACGTCAAAATGTGCTGCTCCCTGAACAGGATCTAGTAGATGTAAGTAGTAAGGGAGCACCCCCGCATCATATAGTGTTTCAGATAAGTTAATCTGCCTCTTTAGAGAGTCGTTTATTCCTTTAAGCAAGACAGCCTGGTTGAGAAGGTGTATGCCGCCCTGTTTTAACTTTTTTAAGGCGTTTTTTTCTGCAGAGGAAATTTCATTAGAGTGATTTGCGTGAATAACCATACAGACATTAAAACGACTGCTTGCTAAGCGTTTAACCAGTGAACTCGTTATTCGGTCAGGCAAAACAACTGGCAGACGGCTATGTATACGTAAACGGCTTAGGTGCGGAATAGCTTCTAACAAGGTGATTAAGTGATCTAATTTATTGTCGGATAATACCAGCGGGTCTCCACCGCTCAATATAACCTCTTTGATACTGCTGTCGTTCTGTATATAAGTTAATGCATCCGCCCATTGCTCACGACCAGCCTGTTGTTGCTGGTAGGGAAAATGGCGTCTGAAACAGTAACGGCAATGCACAGCACATGCCCCGGTAGTGATTAGCAGTACGCGGCCGTTATACTTGTGCAATAAACCGGGGCTTTTATTAGCATCCAGGTCACCTACCGGGTCTTTACTGTAACCTTCTGCTTGCAGAATTTCCTGCGATTGAGCCATCACCTGTAATAATAGGGGGTCATGAGGATTGCCCACTTGCATTTTATTGATATATGCATGGGGCACTTTAAGGCTAAATTGTTGAGTAGCAGGTGTGTAATGAGCAAAGTCACCGGGTTTCAAATTAAGCGCATGAAGCAACTGAGCAGGTTCAGTGATGGCCTGTGACAGTTGTTGTTGCCAGCTTAACGCTGATAATTGGCTGTCTGGTATTACTTTTATGTGTTTTACAGGGTGCATAATTTCATTATATTTTAAGCTTGTGTCGAAAACACATTATTTAATCATCGAATGATTTAATAGGTGAATAGATCTTAAAAGTCCTGATATTTAAGGTTATTGGCTAATATGAGATCAAATTGGCCAATTTGATGCCTAATGTTTTTGGCATTAAGGCTGGTTCCGAGTATTATATGCGCTGCTTTAAGTCTCGATATATCTGCTGTTTGGTCGGTTGGGTGGTTTAATCGGGCTCAATCTTCAAAATAAGGGTTATTTACACATGGCATCATACAGTACCAATGAATTTCGTGGCGGTCTTAAACTAATTTTAGATAATGATCCGTGTTCAATTATTGAGAATGAGTTAGTTAAACCCGG
>JAPHRB010000161.1 GCA_026197015.1 Gammaproteobacteria bacterium
CATTCGACAACGCTCCAGATCACTATCCATATACGCTGCACCAAATATAGCTTCTACAGTGTCCGCAAGAATTGAATTGCGACGGTAGCCACCGCTTTTTAATTCACCACTCCCTAGAATTAAATAATCACCAAGATTTAAGTCCTTTGAAACAAGAAACAGCCCCTCTTTATTAACTAAACTGGCACGCAACCTACTTAAGTCTCCTTCTGAAGCTGAGGGGTAACGTTTATATAGTTCTGCAGCAATCACAAAGTTTAATATACTATCGCCTAAAAACTCTAAACGTTCGTTATTTTTAGCGCCTGCACTGCGGTGAGTCACTGCCTCTTTTAATAAATCAATTTTCTGAAATTTATAGTTTAATAATTGTTCTAGTCGAGGTAAATCAGGCTGACTTGAATTTGTTTTTTTAGACATATAACTATCGTGTTGTAATATTCACTTCATATTTAAAATCAGCTACGAAATTAAGGTTTTTAAAAATCGGCCCCCTTTCTTCGTATTTGATTGAAAGATTAAAACCTTTATCTATTTTTTTAAACTTAAAAGCATCTTTAGATGCCGAAAGATCATATAGATTATTCATTTTCAGGCGTTTACGAAAAACCTGGCTTATGTATTTGGCCCCCTTTCCTTGAACATCAGGATCAACGGCCAAATTATCCATTATTGACTGCAGTGTATTGTAATTTAAATATACTGGAATAATACGTAGAGCGAGGATTCCCTGGAGCGCTAAATATGCCAACACAACCATCCATGATATTGCAGTTAAACCTGTTTGCCTTTTCTTCATGATCACTTCATACCTTATTTAATTGATTGACCAATACGGCCAAAACCAATACCACCATCCCAGTGCATCCAGATCATAAAGGCTTTTCCGACCAAATATTTTTCTGGTACAACACCCCAATAACGACTGTCATTACTATTATCACGATTATCACCCATCATGAAGTAATGCCCTTCAGGAACAATATATTCAGCATCAAGCCCAGGGCGCCCAGGTATGATTAAAATATTGTGCTCTACACCATGAAGATTTTCGACATACTCATTTGCCGGGTTAAATTCACCTGGCCCGCTATATTCGCCAATTCGTTTACGTTCAATCTTCTTACCATTTACATAGAGCACTTTATTATAATACGCAATGTGATCCCCAGGGATACCGACTACACGTTTAATATAATCTACAGATGGATCTCGCGGATACTTAAAAACAGCAACATCACCCCTTTCTGGCTTTTCTATATCAATAATCACTTTATTAAAGACCGGAACTTTTACACCATAGGCAAACTTGTTAACCAGAATAAAATCACCTATATAAAGGCTAGGTATCATTGAGCCCGAGGGTATACGAAACGGCTCTACCAGAAAGCCCCTTAATAAAAATACGATAAGTAAAACAGGAAAAAATGATTTGGCGTATTCAACCACGACAGGTTCTGCATTACTGTTGGAGCTGCCGTGAATATTGTCTCCGCTATACTCATGCGGGTTATTAATTTTTCGGCGAGGAGCGAGGGCAATAGCATCAAACAGCCAGATTAAACCTGTCAGTAATGTTCCCGATAAAAGAAAAAATGCAAAATCATAATTAATATTCATATCCAGCTCTAATATTTTTATTTAATTAATTTATAGTTAAAAACAAACTGCCAATTTCTACTATTATTTTTAACTATCTACTTTTAAAACAGCTAAAAAGGCTTCTTGAGGGATTTCCACCTTACCAAACTGCTTCATACGTTTTTTACCCTTTTTCTGCTTTTCCAGCAGCTTTTTCTTACGGCTGACATCACCACCATAACATTTTGCAGTTACATTTTTACGTAAAGCTTTAACCGTACTACGCGCAATAATTTGTCGACCGATTGCAGCCTGTATGGCGATATCAAACATTTGTCGTGGAATCAGTTCACGCATCTTATCCGCAACGTCTCTGCCTCTTCGTTGTGCCGAATCCGAATGCACTATCACCGCCAGAGCATCTACTCTTTCCGAGTTAATCAATATATCTACTTTTGTTAGTTTTGATGCCTGAAAATACTTAAATTCATAATCAAAAGAAGCGTAACCTCGACTTACTGATTTTAAACGATCGAAGAAGTCTAATACAACTTCTGACATCGGCATATCATAAGTTAGGGCGACCTGTGTTCCCATATATTGCATATTCGTCTGTACACCACGTTTTTCAATACACAGACTAATCACGTTACCCACATAATCCTGCGGCGTTAAAATATTCGCCTGAATAATAGGCTCACGAATTTCTTCGATATAATTAACCTCAGGTAAATCAGACGGATTATGGATCTTAATGACATCACCATCTGTTTTCTCAACTTCATAAACAACCGTTGGAGCCGTTGTAATCAGGTTTAGATCATATTCACGTTCCAGGCGTTCCTGCACAATCTCCATGTGAAGCATGCCCAGAAAACCAATACGGAAACCGAAACCCAGGGCAGATGAGTTTTCGGGCTCATATTTCAGGGCCGAGTCATTTAAAGTCAATTTATCCAGGGCATCGCGAAAGTTTTCAAAGTCATCGGCTTCAACCGGGAACATACCGGCAAATACCCGTGGCTGAACTTCTTTAAAGCCAGGTAAAGGCATCTCTGCTGGCCTGTCTTGCATCGTAATGGTATCACCGACTTTCGCCGAATCTATTTCTTTAATACCTGCAATAATAAAACCCACCTGACCACATTCCAGTATAGGTGTATCCGTGCGTTTAGGTGTAAAAATACCAACAAAATCAACACCATAAGATCTCCCAGTAGACATTATTTGCATCTTGCTACCTTTAGCAATAGAGCCATCAATAATACGTACTAGAGTCACTACACCTACATATGAGTCAAACCATGAATCGATAATTAAGGCTTTTAAAGGCGCATCTGGATCCCCTGCTGGTGCAGGTATTTCTTCTACTATTCTTTCTAATAAATCCTCTATACCTATACCTGATTTTGCGCTCACCCGACATGCGTCAGTGGCCTCAATACCAATAATATCTTCTATTTCCTGAGCGACTCGTTCTGAATCAGCCGCAGGTAAATCAATCTTATTTAAAACGGGCATTACTTCGAGCCCTAAATCAATCGCTGTATAACAGTTAGCAACACTTTGAGCTTCTACTCCCTGTGATGCATCAACCACCAGTAACGCTCCCTCACAGGCCTGTAAAGACCGCGAAACCTCATATGAGAAATCCACATGGCCAGGAGTATCAATCAGGTTAAGCTGATAAGTTTCTCCATTTTTAGCCTTGTAATCTAGTGCTACGCTTTGTGCCTTGATCGTGATACCGCGCTCTCTCTCAATATCCATTGAATCGAGCACCTGGGCTTCCATTTCACGTTCGGCCAAACCACCACAAACCTGAATAAACCGGTCTGCCAGAGTTGATTTGCCGTGATCAATATGAGCAATAATGGAAAAGTTACGAATGTTTTGCATGTTTTATTTTCTTAAATCTACGTAAAAGACCAGCCCGGCATATATGAAGTAACCGCTATTAATTGCTAAGCACTTGCAGTATTGCTGCCTGATCTAAAAAATAATGACAAATTTGCTCATCATTACAGGTAACCACTGGCACCTGTAAACCATATTGTTCAATTAACTGGGGACTGGAATCAACATCAACCTCATTAATTATGAAGTTATGAGCCTGCTGCAGCTGTATTAGCTGCTGCAGCAGGTCTTCACAAAGATGACATCCCATACGTGAATAGACGGTGAATTCGGTCACTCGTTTTCGGAAATCTTCATTACAATAAACTGATCTGCCCCCTGGCGATGAACCAGAACGGGAATCATACGGCCTATGGGCAAATTGGCAACTTTTTTACGAAAATCAGCGACATTTTTTACGTTTTTGCGATTAAGCTGCAATAAAATATCACCTGCGGCCAAACCTGACTGTTCAGCAGGGCTACCTTCCAGCACATTTCTGATGAGCACGCCTCTTCCTAACGTCTTTAGAATGTCTTCATCCAGGTCAATGACCTCAACACCCATGCGGTTTGAGGAAGTCACCTCGGTTTTAGCCGCCACAACTTTTTTGTTATCTGAGGGTAATTGCTCAATAGTCACATTCAGGGTTCTTTCACGGCCATCTCGAAGTATCTCAACTCTGGCTTTGGAACCCACGGGCACTCTACCAACCAGTGGTGGTAAGTCTGATGAATCTAGTATTTTCTTTTTATTAAAAGATAAAATGACATCTCCCGCCTTAAAACCTGACTTTTCGGCCGGGCTACCCGATATTACCTGTGAAACCAGAGCACCTACAGGTTTTTTAAGATTAAAACTCTGGGCAATTTCATGTGTGATTTCCTGTATATAAACACCTAACCAGCCTCGACTAACTGAGCCTGATTTTTTTAACTGATCCACCACATTCATTGCCACCTCAACAGGAATGGCAAATGACAACCCCATAAACCCGCCTGTGCGGCTATAAATTTGAGAGTTGATACCTATTACTTCACCTTCAAGGTTAAACAACGGACCACCTGAATTTCCCGGATTAATAGCCACATCGGTCTGAATAAACGAGACATAGTTAGCCTTAGGTAAATTACGCCCCTTGGCACTTACAATTCCTGCGGTTGCCGAGTGATCAAAACCAAAAGGAGAACCTATTGCCAATACCCAGTCACCTACTCGCAAATTTTCCGAGTTGCCGATATTAACCACTGGCAAGTCATTTGCTTCAACTTTCAGTAATGCAATATCACTAAACTCATCACTGCCAATTACTTTTGCTGATAATTCACGTTTATCACTTAAACGGACTAAAATTTCATCCGCACCATCAACCACATGATGATTAGTAATAATATATCCGTTTTCAGAAAGAATAAAACCTGAACCTAATGAGGTAGCTTCCTGCTGTTGTCGAGGTGAAGCGCCTTCCCCAAGAAAATGTTTAAACAACTCACCGAATGGCGAGCCTTCTGGTATCTGTAACTCCTCACCTAACTCCTCTCTTAGTTTATTCCAGGAGTGGTTTGATGGTAATTTCTGTCGAGTACTTATATTTACCACAGCTTTACCATTCTCTTCTACAAGATCGGCAAATTCAGGTAAGGAAGATGCCTGTATTTGAAAACAGCTGAATAACATAATAAAAATTAATAAATAGCGGTTACTTAACAACATGAAAGCCTCTTATGAATATTCGAATAATATTGGTGTTTTTAGTTTAATCTGAGAATAACGGCCATATTAGATCAACTGTTTTAAATAAGTCTTAAACTCGCCGTATTAAATGGGGTTGAATAGCTTTTTTTAAAGTGCTTTGTGAAAGCACATAACGCACAAAAATCATTGCCGAAATAAACCCGGCAATAACGGATAATATGGTCACCAGCTCATTAACAAATACATATTCTGCCAGCAGACCTGTAACCAGCATAAAAATCAAAGGCAGGAAATAAATCAGCAAAGAGCCCTGAACCAGTGCATTTTCATCTATAGCAATGATAACTGAATCTCCTACCTGAACATCCAGTGTTTTATCAACCGTAAAGCGTGAACTGCGCTTACCAACCACTTTTGCCAGACTGGACGTGCCACAACCTGATTTAACTGAACAAGTTTGACAGGCAGACTTACGTTGTGTTTCTAATAAAACACTCTGCCCATCAATTTCAATTACTAGTGCTGTTTCTTCAATCATATTTAGTGAACAGGATGCGTAGATTGCGCAATCATACGAACAGTTGACTCCGGCACTTCACCTATCGCCGTAATATATGCGCCATTTGAATATGAGCTATACGCATTTACCGGCCCCATACTGGATCGCCCTTTTAAGGTTTTCATATTTACATTTGTTGGTTCAATAAATACCGAAACAGAGGCCATGCCATCACTATAAACCATATGATACGCCGGCTCCTGTTTATCGGTTTTTACAGAACGTATTAGCGTGAAACCCGCAGGCATTTTTTCTACAACCCAGGTGTTTGATGTGATATCGGTTTTATTTGAGAGTGTTACTTTTTTAAAATTAAGGAGTTTAGATTCATCAATCTGATTTAGTGGCGCGCTGCTTAGTAACTCAATTTCACTATACATCTGCTGTTCAAGCACACGGCCTTTATTATTTAACAGATCACATTTCAAGAGTAAACCACTGCTTTTATCTAACCAGAAAGTGTATCCATAACGATGATTATCGCGAGGTGTCATTTGCATAATTTGAGTGACTTTATTAGCCACCCTGGCTTCGTTACCTAGTTTTAAAACATAATATTGTTTTAATTTATCTCTATTATCTGGCAGGCCAGAATGCAAAGGCCCCTTGTTAGCTTTTGCATCTTTACCTGTTGAAACTGTAATCAGTTTTTTTGCCGGAAAGATACTGGTGACACTGTCATTATTACGAATAATAATCTGATCTTCTCCAGTTTGCGACTCCAGAGTTTGCCAGCTTTCACCTACTTCTACTCCCTGTTTAACTTTAATAGCCTGCAAATTGTCATCCTGACGAATTATCAGTGTTCCCTGATAATTTTGCCGTTTCATCGCAACACTCATTTTATCTAACCAGTCATCAACTTCACTCGCACTAACTGCCAGTGAAGTTAGACTCAGAAATAATAAAAAAACAATTTTAAACAAACTTGTATTCCTTGGGGCTCATACTATTAAAACACACACCTCGTGCCTCGCCCGATTTAAAAAGTGACTAAAAATATCGTTTTTTTAACAATCAGGGGCAATATAAAAACTTACACTGCCCCCTGGTAAATATATTAATTTATGCTGATATTAGTTTTTTTCATGGGTTTTAACATCCGCCGCACGTACATAAGGCATCATACCCTGCATAGTAGACTGACTTGCATAACCCGAATGTTTGAGCATGTATTCATTTAACTGCTTCTGTTGCTCAGGTGATTTTTTACTAATATCTAATGTTGATGTTACCTGCACATTACGTGAAATGTCGATATTAACTCTTTCTATCGGTGTTGATTGTGCCAATTGCGCAGGCTGCTCAGCATTATCTGTACTTTGTATGGTATTAAATGTAAGCAGCGTCACCATAGCAACTGAAGCGGCTACCGCCATTCCCGTTAAAGGTTTTACCCAGCTTGAAAAGAGCGAAGCAAGATTAAAACCCTGCTCTTTTCTGTGAACTACGGGAGTTTCATTATGTGGTGCTTCTTTTTCGATTGCTCGATGCACAGCAGAGCTAATATCCATAAATGATGACTGGTCTAACTCATCACGCATCACGTCACCTATCAAGTTATAACGCTGCGAAGCTTCAGCATCAGCTATTGGGTCCCGCTTTAAATCTTGCATAAAAGACTGTAATTGCTGCTCGTCTAAAGCACTATCCAGTAATGCTGATAATTGCTCATTGTTTTGTTCTTTACTCATCACACTCACCTAATAATTACTGTCTAACAGAGGTTTAAGCTGCGTATCTATTGCTTCACGTGCACGAAATATTCGTGAACGCACAGTGCCGATAGGACAGTCCATGACATCGGCTATTTCTTCATAACTCAGGCCTTCCATCTCACGCAGGGTAACCGCTTCTTTTAAATCTGACGGCAAATCTGAAATCGCTTTATGAATAACCTGTTTTATTTCCTGCGCCAGCAACTCTTTCTCTGGTGTAGCGTACTCACGTAACCAGTCTGCACCATCATACTGTTCTGCATCCTGAGCATCCACAGCCGAATCTGTTGCCTTGCGACGTGCAGACACCAGATAGTTTTTTGCTGTATTTATGGCAATACGATACATCCAGGTATAAAAAGCACTATCACCACGAAAGTTTTTAAGTGCTCGATAGGCTTTTATAAATGCTTCCTGTGTTACATCCTGAACTTCATCACTGTTTCGCACAAATCGTGCAACCAGTTTGATAATGCGGTGCTGATACTTCAACACCAAGACATCAAAAGCTTTTTTGTCACCTTGTTGTACCCGCTCCACCAGAGCCTGATCAATTTCGCGCTCGCCCATACGGGCTTTTCCTCCACTCGACACTTCTGAAGTTTCCTGTGCCTTATTATTTATGTCATCTCTGACCTGTAAAGTTCGTTTAGGCGAAATCACCCTAATTGGTGTACTATCACTGCCTAACCTCGGAACTAAATCTGCAACTATACTGGGGACAATACCTGATTCACATACTGACATAAAGACTTACCTTATATTTTACAATGTCCAACAAACTAAACAGTAGACAAACAAATCGTTACGAAGTTCTAATTATTGGTGGCGGAGCCGCAGGATTAAGCCTTGCGCTGAATTTACCCACGAATATGCAGATTGCTGTCATCTCCAAAGACCGGGAAACCGAAGGTAGTACTTTTTACGCTCAAGGAGGTATATCTGCTGTTTTACGGGGCAGTGACTCTTTTGAATCGCATATTGAAGACACCTTAAACGCCGGTGGTGGTTTATGTGATGAGGCGGCGGTGAAGTTCACCATAGAAAATGGCCCACAGGCAATCAGCTGGTTATCAGACCTGGGCGTGCCCTTCACCACAGATAAACACAAAAATGGGCAAAAAACCTGGCACCTGACCCGTGAAGGCGGCCATAGCCATCGCCGGGTAATACATGCTGCCGATGCAACCGGTGAAGCACTGGAAACCACACTAATTAACCATGTTAAACATAGCGAAAATATTACCCTGCTAGAACATCATATAGCGGTGGATTTAATCACCGGCAAAAAACTAGGCCTGGAACATAACCGCTGTATCGGCGCTTATGTATTAGATAAAAACAATTTACATGTAGAAACTTTTCAGGCCAAACATGTGGTTCTGGCCTCCGGTGGCGCAAGTAAGGTATACCTTTATACATCTAACCCTGATGGCTCAACCGGTGATGGCATTGCCATGGCGACACGTGCCGGGTGCCGGGTTGCAAATATGGAGTTTATGCAGTTCCACCCTACCTGCCTGTATCACCCAAAAGCCAAATCATTTTTACTCACAGAAGCATTACGCGGCGAAGGCGGCCATTTACTACTGCCCAATGGCAGGCGTTTTATGCACAAGTTTGATAAACGAGCAGAGCTTGCCCCCCGTGACATAGTGGCACGGGCAATTGACCATGAAATGAAACGTTTAGGGGTGGATTGTTTGTATCTGGATATTAGCCATAAACCCGCAGCTTTTATTCGTTCTCATTTCCCCACCATTTATGCAAAGTGTAAAGAGTTTGGCATTGACCTGACAAAAGAGCCTGTCCCGGTAGTACCCGCTGCTCACTACACCTGTGGTGGCGTAATGACAAACTTACATGGCCAGACCGATATTGAAAATTTATATGCTATTGGTGAAACAGCCTTTACCGGGCTGCACGGCGCCAACCGTATGGCTAGCAATTCATTACTTGAGTGCCTGGTTTTTGCCAGAGCCGCGGCTAAACACATAACAGAGAATGAAAATAAACATGAATGGGACGTCATAAAAGCCTGGGATGAAAGCCGCGTAACCAACTCAGATGAAGAAGTGGTTGTTTCCCATAACTGGGATGAACTCAGGCGTTTCATGTGGGACTATGTGGGCATAGTTCGCACAGACAAACGATTACAACGAGCCAAAAGGCGAGTTGATTTATTATTGCTGGAAATAGAAGAGTACTATGGCAATTTCCGCGTAACTTCTGATTTGCTAGAACTTCGTAATCTGGCGGTGGTAGCTGATTTAATCATTCGTAGCGCTATGCAACGTAAAGAAAGCAGGGGTTTGCACTACACCCTGGACTATTTACAAACCAATGAAGTGCCTGAAAACACAATTTTAACACCCTGAAAAACAAACAGCCTTTAGCCAATTTCGAGAAGCCATTACCTTAACCATAATACTGAACAGATAACTCACATGACAAACACTCCCCCTTTAACTTTAGTAATAGAACCTGAAGAACTTAATTCTATTGAAAATAATGAAGATTTACTTATTGTCGATTTATCAACCCCTAAACAATATACACAAGCTCATATACCCGGTGCAGTATTTATAGATTACGCTCATATTGTAGGCATGAACCAGCCCTATACCGGCCTGTTACCAGAGGCGCAGCAGTTTGCACATATTCTCAATTCTTTAGGCATCAACGCTGATACCCAGATAGTCGCTTATGATGAAGAAGGCGGCGGCAAGGCGGCACGTTTGATCTGGACATTACATGCCATGGGGCACAATAAAGCCAGCATGTTAAATGGGGGGTTAATTGCCTGGTATCGTGAAAAACTCCCTCTAAGTAATGACCCCGTCATCAGCACACCCAATTCAGCTGATCAGTTATATAAGGTTGATTTCAGCCTGCAGCCAGTAGTCGCAGATACAGAATATATAATAAATAATCTTGAAAACAATAAAGTAGGCTTACTCGATGCGCGTAGCATTGGTGAATTTACCGGCACAGCAAAATACGCTCAAAAAACAGGCCGCATACCCGGTGCAAAACATTTTGAATGGACACGGGCAATGGATGAAAATGCAAACTATCGCCTGTTAAGCAAAGAAAAACTACAAACCATGTTAGATGAACTGGGCCTGACTCAGGATAAGGAAATCATCGTTTACTGCCAAAGCCATCACCGCTCGGCGTTGTCTTACTTAATGCTGAAATATCTGGGTTATGAGAAAGTCAGGGGTTACCCCGGGTCGTGGAGTGAATGGGGAAATCGAACTGATACGCCAATTGAGAGTTAGAAGCAAAAGCAGCTTGTCCGCTAATGAACGCAAATCTAGAATCAAAAGCTTTAGTTAGGTTAGCTGCGACGCAGGCACACAACCAAACATTAGCGTTTATTTGCGTTGACGTGCATGGATGTACTAATGTCACGGCTACATGGATGTATTTAAGTGACCATTCGCGGTCAACATGAATTTAGATCTTTAAAACAAACTCACGGTAGTAAACCAGCTCATTAATCGAGTCTTTGATATCATCCATTGCTAAATGAGCTGAATCCTTCTTAAAACCTTTAGCGACATCAGGCGCCCAACGAGCCGCCAGCTCTTTAAGTGTGCTGACATCCAGATTACGATAATGAAAAAACTCTTCTAGCGCTGGCATATAGTTGGCTAAAAAGCGACGATCCTGACAAATACTGTTTCCACACATGGGTGATTTTCCAGCTGGCACCCATTGCTCTAAAAACGCTATGGTTTGTGCTTCAGCCTCAGCTTCATTAACCGCGCTATCTTTCACACGCTGAGTTAAACCAGACTTGCCATGCTGAGTTGTACACCATTCATCCATACCATCTAACAGGGCATCACCCTGATGCACTGCTATCATAGGGCCTTCAGCTAATATATTAAGCTCTTTATCCGTGATGATTGTGGCAATTTCAATAATCACATCACTGGCGGGTTCAAGACCGGTCATTTCAAGGTCAATCCAGATTAAATTTTCCGCGTTTACACTAGCTGCCGGCTGGGGCATGGTTTTCTCCAGATCAAATTATTTATATAAACTTACAAAATACACAGTAGAACATTTTTATTAGAAAAGCGATAATCACCACGTAATTAATACATTGAGGTTTACATGCACAACTTTGCAGTTCTATTTTTAGCTTTTTTTGCTCTCTCTATCGTTGTTAAATTCTGGCTATCTCAACGCCACCTTTCTCATATTCAAAAACATAGAGCACAGGTACCCGATGCTTTTAGCGAAAAAATAAGTCTGGAAGAACACCAGAAAGCCGCTGATTACACCTCAACTAAAGTTAAATTTGGCCGTTTACCCCTAATATATGATGCCGCAATTTTATTAATCTGGACATTCGGCGGTGGTCTGGAATTACTCGATCAGTTCGCTCGCGGTTATGAACTAAGCCCAATCTACACGGGTATACTGGTTATCCTCAGTATGATGTTAATTTCATCCCTGCTTGACCTGCCCTTTTCCCTATACAGCACATTTGTAATCGAAGAACAGTTTGGTTTTAATCGCACCACACTAAAAACATTTATTATTGATATGTTTAAAGGTGCCGCACTAGCGTTGATTTTAGGTGTGCCTTTAATCTGGGTTGTTTTATGGTTAATGGAACAGGCGCTAGAATTACAGTTCTGGTGGGTCTATGCATGGCTCATTTTAACCAGCTTCAGCCTCTTTATAGCCTGGGCTTACCCTACCTGGATTGCCCCCATATTTAATAAATTTTCACCGCTAGAAGAAGGTGAAACACTTAACCGAATTACTAACCTGTTAAAGCGTTGTGGTTTTAATAGCGACGGTATTTTTGTTATTGATGGATCAAAACGTTCAAGTCACGGCAACGCCTACTTTTCAGGCTTCGGCAAAAACAAACGTATTGTGTTTTATGACACCCTGCTTGAGTCACTAAGTGATGATGAACTCGAAGCGGTTCTGGCTCATGAATTAGGCCATTTCAAACGCAAACACATTGTAAAAGGTATGGCTATTTCATTTGCCACCACTTTTATTGGTCTGGCTATATTAGACTGGCTAATGAAAGCAGAATGGTTTTATAATGCCTTAGGCGTTAGCACTTCATCAACCTATATGGCACTATTACTATTTACAATTGTAACCCCTGTATTTACATTTTTACTAAGCCCGATAATGAGCATGTTTTCGCGTAAAAATGAATTTGAAGCCGATGACTATGCAGCAGAGCAATCAGAGGCTAAATACTTGATACACGCACTGGTAAACCTTTATAAAGAGAATGCCAATACGCTTACGCCAGACCCGTTATATTCTGCGTTTTATGACAGTCACCCACCTGCACCGGTGCGTATCGCGAATTTGGCTAAGCACTAATCATTTTAAAAAGAGAAATAGATATGAAAAAAATAATTCACTTTCTTTTAACTGGCCTGCTTTTAAGTCTGGCAAGTAATCTTTATGCCGCCGATGACAAACACCACGATGGCAAAAACTTGCATGATAAAAAATGCGTTAGTTGTCACGGCGATAAAGTTTATACCCGTGAAGATCGTATGGTGAAAACCATGTCTGCATTAGAACATCAGGTAAACAACTGCATGAAAGGTGCAGCAAAAGCTGAATGGTCTCAAACTGAAACAACTTCTGTTGTTGATTTTTTAAATGACCGTTATTACAAATTTTAACTTTATTTAAGCAGATGATTTACACACCTGCATTAAATGTCATGCTGAGCGAAAGCAGAGAATCGAGTCACATACTCAACTCTGAATATGCACCAAACCAGCCGTTTCACTTTGCTCAGCACGACAATAAACCTGCGTTTTTTTCATACAGAATCACGCGTTAAAATAATGCCAAAAAACCGTATCAACGATCAGCAACAAAGACGCATTAAAAACATTCAACAGAAACGTCGTGAAAAAGTAGCCGATAATCAACAGCACAAATCAGATAAACTTTCACAGCAGGGGCTTGGCCCCGAACAATCTGGCCTGGTGATCACCAACTATGGCCGTGCCTTAATAGTTGAAGACAAAGAAAAAAAATTACACCGCTGTGTGGCCAGACGAAACCTGGGGGCACTGGTTTGTGGTGATCAGGTAATCTGGCAAGCTGCCCTGGCAGATAATAATGAAGGTGTTGTAGTGGCCGTTGAAGAACGCCAGTCACTATTACAGAAACCCGGTTTTGGTGGCAAGCTCAAACCCATGGCCGCCAATATAGATCAGATCATTATTGTCTCTGCGGTACAACCAGAACCCAACCCCTATTTAATTGACCGTTATTTAATTGCCGCAGAAAATCTGCCGGCTACACCGATAATTCTCATCAATAAAATCGACCTGCTGAATGATAAAAACAAAGATAACATTACAAAACTGGTAAGTGATTATCAGAACATTGGCTATAAAGTAATCACCTCCAGTAAAGTAACGGACAGTGGTTTTGATGACTTATTAAAAACACTGCAATCACACACGAGTATTTTTGTAGGTTTATCAGGTGTCGGTAAATCATCTTTAATTAACCACCTGATGCCCGAGTTAAATATTCGCGTCGGCGAACTTTCTGCGGCAAGCGGAGAAGGCACACATACAACAACCAGCTCAACACTTTACACCTTGCCCTGTGGCGGCGTTTTAATTGACTCACCCGGTGTACGTGATTTCGGCTTATGGAATTCAACAGCCGAAGATATACTTCACGGTTACATTGAATTAAAAAAATATATAGGCCACTGTAAATTTTCAAATTGCAGCCACCAACACGAACCCGGTTGCGCCATTCAGCAAGCAGTAAAAAACGGTGAAATTTCACAGCTCAGGTTTAATAGTTATTTGAAAACCATCAAGGATTACACAGCTTAAACTCTACAATGGGGTCGGACCACGATTAAATATAATGCTTGTCGATCAATCGTGATCCGTCCACCGAATAACACTTTTCTTAATAGGTCAACACGGTTGTGTTATCAGCAAACAATGCTTGCAAAGTTCCTGTAAATTTAACCCCGTCGATGACCTCATCCTGCTTTATTCCTGCAACATTTTTCATACACATTTTACAGACAATGACCTGACCACCTGATTTCATAAAACTCTGTAACATTTCGGGTATCGTTTTACCGTTTGCATATCTATTCTGTGGGATAGTTTTATCTACCCACCTAACACCTTGCGCACTTAAAAATATGGTTACCTTAATATTTTCTGAACTCAATACCTTGTTACTGATGCTGACAGCCATAGCGGCACGGTCAATATCATCAGATATTAAGTTTACAAACAGTTTTTTATCATCATCGCCTGCAAAGGCAACTGCGTTTAAAGCGAAGTACAGAAAGATAACCAATACTAAAGAGAATGTTTTTTTCATTATTATGCCCTGTTTAATTACTATGAATTTTATCAAATGATTAATCATTAACTTTTAACAGTTTGTGAGTGTTTGACACAATGATAATTGTCATTTATTGATACGAAAAAGTAATATGGGTAGATGCTAACCGATATATAAGAAATAACTATGATCAATGGGGCCACCTCATTGCTTCGCGTGGGAATAGACTAATTTGATATCATCGACCAAAAACAATTCATATTTTGGCGAGTATAAAGGTATACTAACGCTCCTTTAGCCTATTGAATGCTAAGTCTGAACATGACACAAATCAAATTAACTGAATACAGCCATGGTGCTGGTTGCGGTTGTAAAATTGCGCCTGGACTACTGGAAGATATCTTAAAAACCTCCTCTACTCCTTTTACAGATCCTCGTTTATTGGTGGGTAACGATACTAAAGACGATGCAGCCGTATTTGATCTAGGTAATGGTAGCTCGGTTGTCAGTACAACCGATTTCTTTATGCCTATCGTAGATGACCCTTTTGTGTTCGGGCAGATTGCCGCCACTAATGCAATTAGTGATATCTATGCAATGGGTGGCACACCATTAATGGCAATTGCTATTTTTGGCTGGCCCATCAGTAAGCTTGGCACCGATGTGGCTTCTCAAGTAATAGAGGGTGGACGCCATGCCTGTAAGTTAGCGGGTATTCCCTTGGCCGGTGGTCATTCGATTGATGCACCTGAACCTATTTTTGGCTTAGCGGTCACTGGGTCTGTTGATAATAAATTATTAAAACGAAATGATAAGGCAACCCCTGGCTGTCAGCTTTTTCTTACTAAACCGCTTGGCATTGGCATATTAACCACCGCAGAAAAAAAGAAACTATTAAAACAGGAACATAAACACTTAGCCTCTGAAATTATGTGTCAATTAAACAAAGCCGGTGCAGAATTTGCCAGGTTGCCATATGTTACTGCTATGACGGATGTAACTGGTTTTGGTTTAATGGGACACTTATTAGAAATCTGTGAAGGCAGCAATGTGCACGCCCAGATTAATTATTCAGAGGTTCCAAAATTAGCAGAAGTTGAAAATTATATTTCATTAGGTTGTTCGCCGGGTGGTGCTCAACGTAATTTTGATAGTTATGCTCATAAATTAGGAAACATGTCCGATACACAGAAAAAAATGCTCTGTGACCCACAAACTTCTGGCGGCTTGTTAGTTGCGGTTAAAAATGATTTTGCAATTGAGTTTATTAGTTTTGCTAAAACATTAGATCTGGAATTATCATCTTTCGGTGAACTATTTACTGCTTCGTCTGATCTTCCTTTAATTAAAGTTGTTTAAAACTATGCATATTTGCGATTAGCGTAGTAATCAGGCTTAGATTCGATTGTCCTGCAACCGGTTATAGTTTTTCCTAACTGGATATCATCGAGAAAATGTAGTCAAATCTGCCACCACTGGATAGTGGTTTCGGTTTATGCAGCACCTCCTACAATGAAAAATCAATGGCTATATTTAACTATATGATTATATAGTTATATCAGGTGCTATAAATTTTCTAACTGTAGCTGCCAGTATGAGCCAGAACGCGCCATATAACAGGCTTTTACTGAGATTGAGACATATAAATCAACAGTTAACATTTTCAAAACTTACGCCGCGAATAGTCAGATTAATAATACCCATTGTTAAGTCTTAACCTATACTGTGTTAAGGAATTTCTAATTTATCAAGCAGCATCTAAAAGGACTCACTTACTGGATATGCTATTGACAGGTTATAAAACGTGAGCGACAAACACCCCAGGACAAATGAAAACCTGCTAAACCAGCTAAACTCTGCGCAGGAAAAGATCGCTCGGCTTGAGTTTGAACTAAGCCAAACCCGGTCGAGTTTAAATACCACACACCAAACATCACAGTCTAAACCCTCTAGCTTTCTGGATGATTCTGGAATTCAGTTTCAAAAAATAATTGACGCATCACCCGTACCTTATGCCATAAATGACGATGAAGAAAATATCGTTTACTTAAACCCCGCTTTTATCAAAACTTTTGGTTATGAATTATCAGACATACCCACATTAGATGACTGGTGGCCAAAAGCATACCCTGACGAAGATTACCGTAACTGGATTAATACAACATGGTCTAACCATCTAAGCAATGCCAAAAAATCTGGCGGGCCATTTGAACCTGTTGAATTAAAAGTAAGGTGTAAAGATAATAGTACTCGTTACATTATTGCGTCAGCTGCATCCATCACTGATTCATATAAAAATATACACCTTGTTACATTATTCGACAATACAGATCGTCAAACTGCAAAAGAAGAATTAGAGAAAACCACTAACCTCCTGAACAATGTAATTAATTCCACCCCCGACCTGATTTTTGTAAAAAACACAAAACTACAAACCATTTTATGTAATGAAGCGTATTCTAATGCTGTTGGTAAAAGCCGAGATGAAATGCATGGCAACACAGATATAGAGAATGGCTGGGCTCCTGAATTAGTGATGGGTAACGACAAAGAAGGCATTAGAGGTTTTATACATGATGACAGATTAGCTCTATCAGGAGAAAGCC
This sequence comes from Gammaproteobacteria bacterium, assembly GCA_026197015.1. Lineage (GTDB taxonomy): Bacteria > Pseudomonadota > Gammaproteobacteria > SZUA-229 > SZUA-229 > SZUA-229. The sequence goes on from JAPHRB010000161.1 coordinate 17,397, forward strand.
TGCATAACCCTAACGACCTGGCGAATGTAAATGGAGAAATTAGAGTATTTGACACACGCAAGTTACCCTTAAAAGACTCTGCTGGAAATATAATTGGTTTACTGGGTGTCTCCAGGGACAATACTGAAAGACAAAGGGCTGTAGATGCCTTACATGAAGCTAATGTAGATTTTGCTGCTACCTTAAAAGCCATTCCTGATATGTTGTTTGAACTTGATGAGGAAGGTCGCTATCTCAATCTATGGGTTAGTGACTCAACACTACTTGCGACTCAAAAAAAACTTTTAATAGGTAATTTAATTGATGAAGTATTACCTGAACATGCAGCAATGGAGGTACATTCAGCATTAATTGAAACTGCTAAAAATGGTTACTCTCAGGGACAGATAATTCAACTTAAAAAAAATCAGACCAATCACTGGTTTGAATTATCTACTGCACTAAAACCTTCTAAAACTCCGCTCAAACACTTTATTATGCTCTCCAGAGATATCACTACTCGTGTAGAGACAGAGCAACAGCTGCGACGTAGCCAGAAAATGGAGGCATTAGGTAAATTAACCGGAGGCATTGCCCACGATTTCAATAACATGTTAGGTATAGTGGTTGGTTACGCTGAGTTATTACAAGAAAAACTTACAGATAATAAAAGCATCCTTTATGCGTCAAATATTATACAGGCAGGTGAGCGCGCTAAAATGCTAACCTCTAAACTGCTCGACTTTTCAAGAAAACGTACACCTGTTGCCCATACAACTAATATTAATGAATTAATATTACAAAACCAGCATATGCTTGAGAAAACCCTAACTGCAAAAATAACTTTAAAATTAGATTTAATCGATCAAATATGGCCTGTTTTTGTAGACCCTCAAATGTTGACAGATTCAATTTTGAACTTAAGCATTAATGCAATGCATGCGATGCCTGACAATGGCACACTTACATTTAAAACTAATAATGTAAACATCTCGCAAACCGATGTTACAAAGTTATCTTTAAAAATGGGGGAATATGTACAACTAACTATTTCTGATTCTGGCAGTGGCATGAGCCCACAAGTTAAAGAATTAATATTTGAACCTTTTTTTAGCACTAAAGGAGAAAATGGTACCGGGCTTGGCCTTAGTCAGGTTTATGGGTTTACGCAACAATCCAAAGGATTAATCACTGTTGATTCTATTGAAAACAAGGGTTCAACTTTTACAATTTACTTTCCGCATTATATAAAAAACCACGAATCTGAACAGCTAGATATTAAAAACACAACTAATGCAGAAAACAAGGGCCATGAAACGATACTCATTGTAGATGATGAACCTGCACTGCTAGAGTTGATAAAAGACATATTATACGCTCAAGGTTATAATGTATTTTGTGCGGAAAATGGTGAAGCAGCATTAAAAGTATTAAACAATGAATCTATTGATCTTGTACTGACCGATATGATTATGCCCAAAATGGATGGTAACCAGTTAATTACTGAAATGAAAAAAAATTACCCACATATTAAAATTTTAATTGCCAGTGGTTTTAATGAACATCAGTCCAATGATTATATTAACAATGATTTATTTGAGAACCAGTTAAAAAAACCATATAAAAGCCACGAACTCCTGAACAAAATACGCAGTTTACTAGACCCCAAAACCTGATCAGAAATTCTGTTTATATATGACATGTAAATAAAAAATATTTTATTTCTTTTTGCTTCGCTTTAACTTAAAAAAATTTTGCAATAAAAGTTTACACTCTTCTTCAAGCACTCCACTGGTAAGACTTACTTTGTGATTATGCAGCGGATCATGTATCAGGTTTATTGCACTGCCAGTGGCACCTGTTTTTAAATCAGCAGCACCAAACACCAGATGTTTTACTCGTGCATGAATGATGGCACCCACACACATAGAGCAGGGCTCTAACGTGACATACATTGTTGTATCAATTAAACGATAATTATTTAGAATTTGACCCGCATTTCGAATCGCCATAATTTCAGCATGAGCCGAAGGGTCGTGTGACTGTATTGGCTGGTTCCAGCCTTCTGCTATGAGTTGATCATCTTTTACGATGACCGCGCCAACAGGCACCTCATCTTCATTTGCGGCCTGTTGCGCTAACTGAATAGCTCGTTGCATCCAGTATTCATGTGAAAAAGTCATTATGAAAAAAAACTTTGCCACAGAGACACGGAGTTCACTGTGAAAGGCACTTCATTAAGTAAACCCTCTGTGTACTCCGTGCCTCTGTGGCAGTTAATTATTCCCACTCAATAGTTCCGGGAGGTTTACCCGTAATATCATAAACAACACGCGAAATACCGTCTACTTCATTTACGATTCGCCGACAAACCAGATCAAGAAAATCATAAGGCAAATGTGCCCAACGAGCTGTCATGAAGTCTATTGTTTCAACCGCACGTAATGAAACAACCCACTGATAACGACGACCATCACCGGTAACACCCACAGATTTTACTGGTAAGAAAACAGTAAACGCCTGAGATACACCGTGATATAACTCGTGTTTATATAATTCTTCAATGAAAATATGATCAGCTAAACGCAGGGTGTCTGCATATTCTTTTTTAACTTCACCCAGAATACGCACACCCAGGCCCGGACCCGGGAACGGATGACGATAAACCATGTCATAAGGCAGGCCTAACTCAACACCTATTTCACGCACTTCATCTTTAAATAATTCACGTAATGGCTCACACAGTTTTAACTTCATGTAATCAGGCAGGCCACCTACATTATGGTGTGACTTGATTAAATGTGCTTTACCGGTTTTAGAACCAGCTGACTCAATAACATCTGGATAAATTGTGCCCTGTGCCAGCCACTTGGCATTTTTGAGTTTGGCTGCCTGTTCTTCAAAAATATCGACAAATAAATTACCAATAATTTTTCTTTTAGCTTCTGGATCCGTTTTGCCTTTAAGTGCCGTTAAGAACCTGTCTTCTGCATCGACGCGAATCACTTTAACACCCATGTGATCTGCAAAGGTTTTCATTACCTGATCACCTTCGTTAAAACGCAATAAACCATTATCAACAAAAACACAGGTTAACCTGTCACCAATGGCCCGATGTAACAATGCGGCTACTACGGATGAATCTACACCACCAGACAAACCCAGTAATACTTCATCTTCACCCACTAACTCATGAATGTTTTTTATAGAATCTTCAACAATATTATCTGCTGTCCATAAATTTCCACAGCCACAGATATCATGAGCAAAACGTTCTATAATTCGCTTGCCCTGATTAGTATGTGTCACCTCAGGGTGAAACTGAACACCGTAAAATTTCTTCTCTTCATTTGCGATTCCAGCTATCGGCGCTGATTCAGTTGAGGCCATCAGTTTAAAACCCTCTGGCATAACAACAACACGATCACCATGACTCATCCAGACATCAAGAATACCGTAACCTTCATCTGTAACATGATCTTCAATATCTTTTAATAATGACGTATGCCCACGAGCACGAACTTTTGCATAACCATATTCATGGTCGTCTGCAACTTCAACCTTACCGCCCAGCTGCGCCGTCATGGTTTGCATGCCGTAACATATGCCAAGCACCGGTATACCTAATTCAAATACAATTTGCGGTGCAACTGGAGACTCACCTTCAGTAACAGATTCTGGACCGCCGGACAAAATAATACCCTTCGGTTTAAATGCTTTAATATCTTCGTCACTTACATCCCATGCATATAACTCACAATACACACCGGCTTCACGAATGCGCCGCGCGATGAGTTGAGTATATTGAGAACCAAAGTCGAGAATTAAAATACGATCTGTATGAATGTTTTGTGTGGTCATAGTGTTAAGTGTCAGAATTGTTAGCCGCAGAGACTCAGAGTACACAGAGAGCGTTGGTTGTCGCCCCTGCGTAGGCAGGAGCCTGATGACTTTAGGTTAATAACATCACATTAAAGTCACTGTATTCCTGTCTATGCAGGAATGACAAAATACATTTATTTCTCTGTGTACTGCGTGCCTCTGTGGCAGAAAGTTTTAAGTGCGATAATTAGGCGCTTCTTTTGTAATAGTCACATCATGAACATGTGACTCTTTCATGCCCGCACCAGAGATACGTACAAACTCAGGTTTAGTGCGCATTTCTTCTAGATTTGCACAACCAACATACCCCATACTTGAACGAATACCGCCAAGTAACTGATGTACGATAGCTGTCATTGGGCCTTTAAAAGGCACTCGACCTTCTATGCCTTCTGGCACCAGTTTTTCAGCACCGGCATCTTTGTCCTGGAAATAACGATCACTTGAACCCTGCTCCATTGCAGCAATAGATCCCATACCACGATAAGACTTATACGAACGCCCCTGGAATAATTCAACTTCACCCGGTGCTTCTTCAGTACCGGCTAACAGCCCACCCAGCATAACGCAGTGAGCGCCTGCCGCCATGGCTTTAGCAATATCACCGGAATAACGAATACCGCCATCAGCAATTAATGGCACGCCGGTGCCTTCTAATTCTTTAGCAACATTATATACGGCGGTAATTTGTGGTACACCGACACCGGCAACAATACGTGTTGTACAGATAGAACCGGGGCCTATACCTACTTTCACGGCATCTGCGCCTGCATTAACTAAATCTCGTGCCGCAGAAGCCGTTGCAATATTGCCACCAATCACCTGCACTTTCGGGAAATTAGCTTTAACCCATTTAACGCGATCTAACACACCTTGTGAGTGACCATGTGCTGTGTCAACCACAATCACATCCACACCCGCATTTGCCAGTGCGGTTACCCTGGCTTCAGTATCGGCGCCTGTACCAACCGCAGCACCCACCCGTAAACGACCTAAATCATCTTTGCAGGCCATAGGGAAGTCATCTGATTTTTGAATATCTCGCACCGCAATCATACCACGAAGCTGAAAATCATCATTCACTACGAGTACTTTTTCAATTCGGTGTTTATGCAGCAGAGCTAAAACTTCTTCGCGACCCGCACCTTCTTTTACTGTAACCAGTTTGTCTTTTGGGGTCATAACACTTGAAACCGGTTTATCTAAATCAGTTTCAAAACGACGGTCACGTGAGGTAATGATGCCGACCAGGTTTTTACCTTCTAGAACAGGTAAACCGGAAATTTTATTTTTACTGGTTAACTCGGCAACGGCTCGTATAGTTGTATCAGGTGATACCGTAATCGGATCACTGATTACGCCAGATTCGTATTTTTTTACTTTAACAACATTTTTAGCCTGCAACTCAATCGACATATTTTTATGTAATATACCGATACCACCTTCCTGAGCAATAGCAATTGCCAGCTTGGCCTCGGTTACTGTATCCATCGCAGCTGAAACCAGTGGAATATTAAGTTTAATGTCACGGGTGATCTGAGTACCCAGTTCAACATCATTGGGCAGGACCGTAGAGTGGGCGGGAATCAGCAGCACATCATCAAAAGTTAGTGCTTCCTGGGCTATACGCATATCGGCTCCTGTCTGGTCTGGTTAATCGATTGATTATATAAGAAAACACTGAATAATTCATCATCAATTTATAAATGTTTTTGATTTCAACCTGCCGACATAACACACTTGAATCCCGCCAGCTGTGAGTTACAATCTCCTCACTGATTATAAAATCAGACAGGGATTTTAGAAAACAGGGAAATATAATATAAAAAAAACTATTATGAGGTCATTTATGAACCACGCTAAACTCTATGCCAGCCTTGCGCTGGCACTTGCACTGCTTTCTGGATGCGCCAGTAATGGCACTTCTGATAACACGGCTGTTGCAACTAAAGCTGGCTACACTGCAGCTTTGATAAATGCAAATAAATCACTTAAAGCGGCCGTTCAGGCCAATTATGTGTGGCGCGACAGTATAAAAATACTGAATAAAGCTGATAAAGCAGCTAAAAAAGGTGACTATGAAACAGCCATCAAACTAGCCAATAAAGCCAAACGTCAGGGCGATTTGGCGCTGCAACAATCTAAAACAGAAGCCAACGCTGGCCCTCGATAGATTTAAAAATAAGGTCAAACAAGCTAAAAATCACCCGGGTCTGTAGCTAGCCCGGTTTTTTTTCGTCCTGATATTACTTTACTACGTAAGAAACTCCCCCCTCAACGGACGTCTTCTTTCTTTTTATAACTAAGTCTTAAGTCGTAAGTCCAGGCGGTGCTCCTGCGAAGCAGCATCTTTTTTTGTGTCTCGTTTTTGACTTAAGACTTATGACTTGCGACTTAAGACTCATCTCCGATGAGTTCTATCTTGGCTTATTCCGCAATACAGATTAATATCCCTGCCATGCCAAATACCGAAAACAAAGAACGCACTGTTTACAGTGTTTCTGAATTAAATCGAACTATTCGCGGATTACTTGAGAGCCAGTTTCCTCTTTTATGGATAGAGGGTGAAATATCCAATCTTGCGGAGCCCGCCTCAGGGCATATTTATTTCACATTGAAAGACGCCAAAGCCCAGGTACGCTGTGCAATGTTCAAAGGGCGCAAACAGCTCTTAAGCTTCAAACCTCAAAACGGCCAGCAAATACTAATTCGCGCAAAAGTAGGTTTATATGAGGCCAGAGGTGAGTTCCAGCTTGTAGCTGAGCACATGGAAGAAGCGGGTGACGGCGCTTTACGACGAGAATTTGAAGAACTGAAAACACGCCTGGCTAAAGAAGGCCTGTTTGACGAATCACTCAAACAACCCATACCAGAATTACCCAAATGTATAGCCGTTATCACTTCGGGTACCGGCGCCGCTATTCGTGATGTTTTAAGTGTTTTAGGTCGCCGATTTCCGTCTATACCCGTTCAAGTATACCCGGTCGCGGTACAGGGCGAAAAAGCAGCACCGGAAATTGCTAAAGCATTATATAGAGCGTCAAAAAGCAAAACATGTGATGTTATTTTATTGGTAAGAGGCGGTGGATCACTAGAAGACTTATGGGCTTTCAATGAAGAACAGGTGGCGCGTGCAATTTTGCTTTGTGATGTACCCGTCATCAGTGGTGTTGGCCATGAAGTTGATGTAACCATTGCCGACTTCACCGCTGATCATAGAGCAGCCACACCTTCAGCCGCCGCCGAGCTTGTTAGCCCTAACCAACAAACGTACCTGCATAAACTGCAGGCATTTCAACGTCAGTTCATACGCCTGATGCAAACTGAGCTGAGCCGTTTGAATGAGCAGTCAAAATGGTTACAAACCCGGCTTAAAACGCAACATCCCAACAGTCAGCTTATGCAGCAAAGCCAGCAACTAGATGATTTAACAAGTAATCTACAGTCGGCTTTTCAGGTTATTATTAACGAGAAAAAGCATGACTTAAAATACCAGTCTCAGAGCCTGTTAAATAATCGTCCAGACCAGTTTATTGACTACCAGAAAATCCAGCTTGAGGATTTGAGTAGTCGGCTTGTCTATTCGTGTGAACAGTATATTGAAAATAAAATGTTACAACTTGCCAACCTGTCACGAACAATGCAGGCTGTCAGCCCATTGAATACGTTATCCCGTGGTTACAGCATTACCCGTGATATAAATGGTGAAACCGTGACCAATGCGCGACAATTGCGTAAAGGCGATAGAATCGTTAGTGAGTTTAACAAGGGAAAAGTCACCAGCCGAGTAGAATAATTCGTCAGTTTTACCCAAAACTGGAATGAAATACTGAAAAATCCAGCATTCTCAATATTAAAACTCGCAAAATATATAAAATGCAGGTAAATTATCGTGTTTTATTGACTAGCTTCCATACAGGCTAGTCATTTATATAGAATACCATGTGTGGTAATCACACCAGAAAAAATTATCGGAGATTTTCGATGCCAGCAAATACGGCACCAATACACGGTTTTAAGCCCTATAAAGAAAAAAAGGGCGAAGAATACATGAATGAGAAACAGCTTGAGCATTTCCGTAGCATTTTAAGTGCATGGAAAGACGAGCTGATGCATGAAGTTGACCGCACAGTAGGTCACATGAAAGACGATGCAGCCAATTTTCCTGACCCTGCTGATCGCGCTTCACAGGAAGAAGAATTCAGTCTTGAATTACGCACCCGTGATCGTGAGCGCAAACTGATTAAGAAAATTGACGAATCGATGAATGAAGTTGATACAGGTGAATATGGTTATTGTGAAACCTGTGGTGTTGAAATTGGCATACGCCGATTAGAAGCCCGCCCAACTGCAACACAATGTATCGATTGCAAAAGTCTTGATGAAATCAAGGAAAAACAAAATAGAGGCAAATAAGCCCTTGTATAAAAAGCCGGGTTTACCCGGTTTTTTTACGTCTGGAGGTAATATAAAAAGAAAATAAAGCTATTCCATTTTTCCGCTTTTAAAACTTCTTTTTCCCTGTAATGCAACAACAAACACCCACATACCGAGGTCGCTTTGCACCATCACCGACAGGGCCTTTACATAAAGGCTCATTAGTTGCCGCCATCGCCAGCTATTTAGAAGCAAAAAAAAATAATGGCCAGTGGTTAGTTCGAATGGAAGATGTTGACGAATTACGTAATGTAAAAGGTGCCGCAGATTCTATATTACGTAGTCTGGAGGCATTTGGTTTTGAGTGGGATGAAAACATTCTTTACCAGACAACTCGCAAAGATGCGTATGCAGAAGCCCTTACAATACTCAAATCACAACATCAGGTTTATCCCTGCACCTGCAGTAGAAAAAGTTTAAAAGAAAAAGCCCGACTCGGAAAAATAAGCAACGGAAAGTTTGGTTTAATTTATCCGGGTTATTGCATAAACAAACATTTTTCTAATTTCAAATCTAATGAATACGCTATTCGAATAAAAACCACCAGTGAAAACTACAGTTTTAATGATGAACTACTTGGCCACAACACACAGAATTTAAAAACTGACCTGGGCGATTTTATAATTCGTCGCAGAGACGGTTTATTCGCTTATCAATTAGCGGTAGTAGTAGACGATGCCTATCAAAATATTAGTCATATAGTTCGCGGTGCTGATTTATTAGACTCAACTTCGCGGCAACTTTTTCTTCAAAAGAGTTTGAGCTACTCTCAGCCACATTATGCACATTTTCCCTTAATCACGCATAAAAACGGAGACAAGCTGAGCAAACAAACAGGCGCTACAGGCATAGGTGATACTGCAGACATTCAACTATTAGTTGAATGTCTTGAGTTTCTCGGGCAAAAGCCACCAGCAGAACTTGCACAGGCGTCTTTACCCGGCTTCTGGCAATGGGCAATAGAAAACTGGCAGTTATCTTTAAGCAGAACATCACAAGTGTCCTGTTAACACCAGCTTGATGTCATTTTTACGAACGCCTGCCATACTTCGCATGTTAAAGTTTTTTTGCAGAAGAAATTTTCGTAGATGACGAGTTTAGGATTGGTTATTTTCGTATTTTATTCGATTTATTACACGTAAAAACAAATAACTCTATATCTAAATAACAATTTCTAAGAGTTACGCTAAAACCCGTAATCTATACATCTTACTTGTTACTGCTACAGAAATTTTTCGACCAATTTATATTTCTATAATCAAAGTCACTTACAATAATGGGTTTAATGATTTCAAAATAAGGTGAAATATCAAAGTCACGAGGTGTAAATAAACTGTAATGACGTATATGCATAATTTCCTTTTCAATATTTTCGGCAGCCTCTCCCTCAGCTTTCTCAAACTCAGGTAATATAGGATAACAAATCGATTGAAAAGCCTGTGCTATTAAAGTCGAACAAATTGCACGCGTAGGGTCGCCACTGCCCAGAGCAATCATTCTCCTTCTCCAGCTAACGGGTACAGGTGGCGTTGGCAATAAATACCGCACAAGATCAAAGATATTTTTCATATCATATTGATAACCAATTCGCTCAACAACAAAGTCTATCAATTTTTTATTATCAGATTCTGATAAATTTTTAGGCCTGCAAATTCGTGTATGCATTTTTTCATATTTTGATAAAGGCACAATAATCACGCCTTCTTTTATGTCCGCTTCAATCAATACTGCGGCTTCTTCACCTGACGTATGAAAAACATTACCTACATAAATAGCGGCATGTGACCAGGTTGACTGGGTTAAATATTTAATGGCTACGCTTATACGGGTATCACCCTCTACCAGTAAGACATCACCGGGATTTAATATACTCGACAACAAACCAGGCGGATGTGTTGAAACCGCTTTATAATTTTTTAATGGTGAATCAAGATAACGACCTAACCAACGAGCTAATCTGTTCATAAAAATAATTTACCGGTTGTTACGCTACGCAAGTAGAAGCTATTTAAAGAACATAAACTAACTTACTCATGAGTACCATAAAAATATTTTTTAAACGGTTTTCGAAAGCGCTCATGACACATTAAACAGGTATCTTGCAAGGTTGCAAAATCTGCTATGACTGCATGACCGTCTTTACTAGCTGCTGTCTTTCCAAGTATTGTCGCCGCTTCATGGGTTTTTTCATCAAAGTTTTTAAAAACTCGCATATCTGTATTGATATAAGCGAATATTTTCATCTTCTCAAAAATCGGTGGTTGTGGATGATTAGCTATCAACGGTGCGGTTTTTTCCACTAATCCCCAGTTTTCCTGTGAAATACCATCGGTA
>JAPHRB010000012.1 GCA_026197015.1 Gammaproteobacteria bacterium
AATGCCCGAAATGTCAGTTTATTTGAAGCCTGCTTTGAAATGGGGTTATCAACTATTTTAAATGAACGAGCAGTAACCAAATTGCAAAACTTCACTAACTGGATAAATTTACTAAGTGATAATGCAGAGCGCGGTAATCCGATCGAAGTCGTTAAAGATATGATAAAAGATATCGGTTACCAGAACTGGCTCGAAGAACAGAGCAGCGATGTGAAAATTGCAGAAAAACGCATGCAAAATGTTTACGAATTAACCGACTGGTTAGCTCGTTTATATAAAGATGAAAAAGGAAAAAATCTGGGTGAGCTTGTAGCGCACATGAGTTTAATGGATATTCTTGAGCGTAATAAAGAAGAAGCAAAAGAAGATATGGTGAGTTTGATGACCTTACATGCGGCCAAAGGGCTGGAGTTTCCCTATGTGTTTATGGTGGGTGTAGAAGAAGAATGTTTGCCCCATAGAACCAGCATAATGGAAGAAAATCTGGATGAAGAGCGTCGCCTGGCTTATGTAGGCATTACCCGTGCGCAGAAAGAGTTAACCATTACCTATGCCAAACATCGTCGACGTTATGGCGAAGATATTGAATGTGAGCCGAGCCGTTTTTTAAGTGAATTACCTGAAGAAGAAATAGAGTGGGAAGGCGGTGGCCGTAAGGTTGATGAAGTTGTAGCAAAAGAACGCGGTCGAAGTCATCTGGCGGCATTAAAAGATATGTTGGCGTAAGTGATAAATTATGCTCGACTATATATTTTTATATCCTGAAAAGAATTAAGTTTTTAATACAGATAACAGAAATGCAACCAAACAAACTAAGCATGATTGCCGTTTAACACATGCTTAGTTGTTTGATTAATGATTAGAGTATTATGCCTTCAAGTTTAAGGCAATATCCTTAAGTGTCGGCAGGTTTAACTGGTGCTGCTCTGCTAATTGTAAAGCACGCTCTAGCCTTGCAGACGCGCTGCGTCCCATGCAGTTATGATGCGGGTCGCCTTCGAATGCAACTAACATGGCATTGATTAATTTTTCAGTATCAAATGACTGCGCTGTAAGTTTGCTTTGTAGCTGAATAACTTCTGCGGCAACCAGTCGGGCAAAATCCTGATGATTTTGCCATAACTCGGAAACCGTGCCGCCAACTTTAAGGCCGGCTATATTCGTTGTTAGTATGTATACGTTTTTAACAACCAGTTCAAAAAGCAGTTCTTCAGCAGAGAGGAGTTCTCGTGCAGAAATATCAATAGACGCTAATGAGTCTACCAGTATCTGTGCCTTTTCTCCAAATACAGGGGAGGCTATTAAAACTTTGTAATCCTGACCTTTCTTTTTTTCAAACCAGACTGAAATAACAGTCGGCTCTAAATCGTGTTGTAACCAGTCATTCGGTAATAGTTCGTTTTGCAGTAATACCAGACTTTTTCTCCATTGATCTGGAATATCAGTTAATACGTTCTGTAGATCAGCTTCGCCTACAGCGACTAAAACAAAAGCGGGGTTTGGGGTGCCTTTGGCAATGAATTGACAGTCGTCTTTACGATTAACGGGTATTACAGTATACCCGGAACGTAAAAAACCTCTGGCAAAGACGCCGGCCATTTCACCCATGCCGATAATTACAATGGATTTGCTTGTTAGATTATTTGTCATGATTCTTATCCCGAAGACTAATTACTGGTAGACTTGGACAGATTATAACTAAATTCGCAACTTTATATGACGAAAAATTTAGAGATGAATGAATTCATGAGAAATGATGTAAGACTGAAAAAAATAAATGACTGGGTAACAACAGAGTTAAAACTAACAGAGTATCGAATTGAAGTTGCCTCAGCGGATGCTAGTTTTCGACGTTATTTCAGATTGATCTGTGGTGATGAACATTGGATCATTATGGATGCGCCGCCCGAAAAAGAAGATTGTCAGCCTTTTATTTATATTGCACAGTTAATTGAAAATGCCGGGGTACAGGCGCCGCATATTTTTGAGTTTAATCAGTCCCAGGGGTTTATGCGGCTTAGTGATCTTGGTTCAACTGCATATTTAGATAAATTAAATATAGAAACGGTTGATGATTTGTATTCGGATGCAATAAAATCAATTATTAAAATGCAGGATATAAAAGCAGACTTGCCAGCATATAACAAAGAGTTATTGCAGTTTGAAATGAATTTGTTTAAAGACTGGTATTTAATTAAACATCAAGATCAGTCATTAAATTCAACACAAAATAAAATCATAACGAATACATTTAATATACTCGCCGAGTCTGCCTTGCAGCAATCTGTCGTTTTTGTACACCGGGATTATCACTCACGAAATCTAATGATCACAGATGATTTTAATCCGGGTGTTATTGATTTTCAAGATGCAGTTAACGGCCCTGTTACATATGACCTGGTATCACTAATAAAAGATTGTTATATCGCCTGGCCTAGAAAGAAACTGTTGTTATGGATTGATGAGTTTTTAAAATTATCATCACTTGAGATAGAGCGAAACAAATTTATAAAACAATTAGATTTAATGGGTATGCAGCGTCACCTGAAAGCGGTGGGTATTTTTGCACGCTTAAAACATCGTGATTCGAAGCCGGCTTATATGAATGATATTCCCAGAACGTTAGCCTATATATTTGATGTTTGTCAGAGATATGATGAGTTAGCTGAGTTTTCTGAGCTTTTAACTTCACTGGATATAGAAGGTGATGCGAAAATACGTGAGCTGATTTTATGAAAGCCATGATACTGGCTGCGGGCAGGGGTGAGCGTATGCGGCCCTTAACGGACAAAACACCTAAACCATTATTAATGGCCGGCTCTAAACGTTTAATTGAGTTTCACTTAATGAACCTGGCAAAGGCAGGTTTTACAGATGTCGTGATAAATGTTGCCTGGTTAGGGCAGTTAATTATTGACACCTTAGGCAGTGGTGAAAATTATAATTTAAATATAACTTATTCTAATGAAAAAGATCAGGCGCTTGAAACTGGAGGTGGCATTTTTAATGCGTTGCCTTTATTAGGTGAAGAACCCTTTCTGGTTATTAATGGTGATGTATGGACAGACTATCCATTTGAAAAGTTATATGGTTTTCCGCTACAGGATAAAGCACATTTAGTGTTAATTAAAAATCCTCAGCATAACCCGCAAGGTGATTTTTCTATATCAGGAAATCGTTTAATTGAAAATGGGTCTGAAAAATTTACCTATAGTGGTATAGGTGTTTATTCGGCTGATTTTTTCTCACAGAAAAGTGATGGCAAATATCCGCTGGCGCCTATGATCAGGCAATACATTTCTGAAAATAAAATAAGCGCTGAAATATATAATGGGAGCTGGATGGATATAGGTACACAGCAAAGACTGAATGATTTGATTGAATTATCAGTTTAAGTCGGGTGATTACTGGTGTAAGAAATAACAAAAAACTGTATTTTTAAAGACTTATGAATATTAAAAAAGGCAAGCTAATAGCTTGCCTTTTAACTCGTTCCCATGCTCCGCGAGGGAATGCATACGGATAGCGGTTGTCTGTCTATCTTTAATTTCCCACACGAATAGAAACACAGTAGTTTCTTTATAAAAGCCTTTTTTATTTTATAAACGATCTGTCCGCTTAAAATGCTTTGCCCTGATAATCAGAACCACCCCAGAAGTATCTTAATGTTGCCATATGAACAGGGTCTAAAAGGTCATCACTATCATAATAAGTGTAATCAATTTCAAGTCGCGCTTCTCTATTCATGCGCATACCCCAGCCAATTGAGTAACTGTTGCCAGTTGTTTCATTATCAGCAGTGCTATTGCTGAGGTCAAAATTCATGTCAGTGCCACTATATTTGAATTTAAACCACTTACCATTCTCTTCAATAGTGCGATATGCTAATCCAATATGAGTGCCGCTAACCGAATAATCTACGGCAGGGTTATCTGTGCCAGCTTCAATGCTGCTGTAACCTACAGCTTCTAGTGCCCAGCCATCTTCCTCGATGCCAAACACAATATCACCAGTGCCGCCAATATCTGAGTCAGAAGGTGCGACTACACCAAGCCCTAAACCATAGTAAAAACTAATACCCTGACGGCCTGCGTGACTATTAGCAGACATAAACACTAAAAAGGTCGTGATGATTAATAATGAGTTTTGTTTAAATTTCATCCGTTACTTCCTCAAATAAGTCGGTTGTGCTCTGGTTGAACCATGCATATAAGAAAGATAATAGCATGTTTTTAAAAAAATACCTTATTAAAATCAACAATATACAAAAGCAATGTGATCTTTTACACAAGGATGCAGTTGCAAGCCTATAATTTGATGAGATAAATACTTATATTTCAATGGCTTATCAATGATCTGGTTTTCTGTATAACACAAATACACTTGTAGTTAGCAGGCTATTGTTTAAAGTGATGGTGTTTTAATAAATTAGAGCAACTGGGGTATACATTAATATGGGGCAGGAAATTACCGCTAGTCACTTTAGCAAACATGAGCTTGAAGTCTTTATGTCGAGGTTAAAGAAAGAAACAGCGGAACTTGAATGCTGGTTTTTGGCTAATAAATTCTCAGATCATGAACCGGTTGCGGGTTATGAAATGGAAGCCTGGTTGATCGATAAACAGGGTGAGCCAGCACCGTGTAATGAGGCGTTTTTAAAATCAGCTGATAATAAACTTTATACCGCAGAGCTGGCTCAGTTTAATATTGAGCTGAATGCAGATCCGGAAAATATTCGATCTAACTTCTTATCTAAGTTTGAAAAAGATTTTCAGCAACACTGGTTAAATTGCCAGAATGTTGCTAAAAATCTTGGCTGTCGTGTATTAAGTACGGGGATTTTACAAACATTAACCAATGATCATTTGAATATGGGTAATGTTTCTAATTTGCTGCGTTATAAAGTATTAAATGAGCAAGTCTTAAAGCAACGAAATGGGCGTGCCCTGCAACTGAAAATAAATGGTAATCAATCCCTTAAGAGTACGCATCATAATGTTATGTTAGAAGCCGCCGCAACTTCTTTACAAATTCACCTGCAGGCGCCTCAAAATTTAGCACATCATTATTACAATGCATCCATATTAATTTCGGCGCCCATGGTGGCTATTAGCTCTAATTCTCCTTATATGTTTGCAAAAGATTTATGGCATGAAACACGTATTCCCGTTTTTGAACAGGCTGTAGATGTAGGCGGTTACAACGGAGCATCACAAGGCCCTGTTCATCGTGTTAGTTTTGGTACTGATTATGCGCGCCAGTCATTAATGGAGTGTTTTACTGAAAACCTGGAGCACTTTCCTGTTCTCTTACCCATGTGTTTTACTGAAGATGTCAAACAGATGCAGCACCTGAGTTTACATAATGGCACTATCTGGCGTTGGAATCGTCCTTTGATCGGTTTTGACAAAGATGGTCGTCCTCATTTGAGAATTGAGCATCGTGTCATACCAAGTGGTCCGAGTGTGGTCGATAACATTGCTAATATGGCGTTTTATTTTGGCCTGGTGCAATACTATGCAACTCAGGATATTAAACCCAATGAGATGTTAGACTTTGCGCAAGCTCGTGATAATTTTTATACATCTGCTCGACATGGGTTAGATAATAAAGTTGTATGGCCTGGTTGTGAGCGTTGTGAGATGCGCCATCTAATTTTGCACAAACTCATTGATCATGCACAAGCAGGTTTAGAAAGTTTAAATCTGGATTCTGCAGATATTGAGTACTATTTAAATATTATTCAATCTCGCGCAGAACAAAAACAAACAGGCAGCTACTGGCAGCGAGAGTTTGTTGCCCGGCATGGCAATGATATGAAAAAATTACTCGAAACCTATTATCAAAACCAGCAAACAGGGGAGCCTGTTCATAGCTGGGATTATGAAACCTACAGGTAAAAAAATGAAAGATATGTTAGAACAGTATGATGAATTACCAGAAGGGTTTCTAAATGCAAAACCTGAAAATTTACACCATATTTTAGAAAAACCTTCATTGATACATCTTCAGGGTGAAAAGACAGAGCCACTTTTTATTTCTACTTTATTACATGGTAATGAAACCACCGGGCTTTATGCGTTACAGAAATTATTACGTAACTATCATGAAGATGGGTTGCCCAGATCAATTTCAATTTTTGTCGGAAATGTAAAAGCAGCTGAAGCGGGTATGCGTCGTTTAGATGAGCAGGTTGATTACAATCGGGTTTGGCCGGGTACACATCAGCATTATCTGGCTGAAGCACACATGATGCAGAAGGTTACCGATATTATGCAGCAGAAGAATGTCTGGGCAAGTATCGATATTCATAATAATACGGGGAAAAACCCGCACTATGCCTGTATTAATAAATTAGAGCAGCCGTTTATGTCTCTGGCTGGTTTGTTTAGTGAAACGCTGGTTTATTTCACCACCCCGAAAGGTGTGCAGTCGTCAGCATTTGCGGAGTTGTGTCCGTCAGTTACTCTGGAGTGTGGGTTATCGGGCGACGAAGCGGGAACAGATCATGTGCTTCAATATTTGCAAAAGGTACTGAACTGCAATGACTTATCCGAATGTGAAGATATGAATTTAAAATTGTTTCACACTGTCGCCAGGGTAAAAATACCCGAGGGTTATTCCTTTGGTTTTGAGAATGATGCGACGATAAATCTTTTACCGGAAATTGAAAATTATAATTTCTGTGAGCTTGATGCAGGAACGCCAATGGCATTAGTTGAGCCGGAGAGCAGTGCTTACTTGCAGGCTTTTGATGATGATGAGAGAGAAGTCGGCAGAGAATTTTTCGAGTATGAAGCCGATAAAATTTTACTAAAGAAACCGATAATGCCCGCTATGATAACCATGAATACGCAGATTATTAGACAGGATTGTTTATGTTATCTGATGGAGCGCATGTCTCTGCCTGAGTAGACTTAAACCCTGGTAGTCATAAACCTTAAGCCGATTCAATGAGTTGTGTAGTGAGCGAGAATTGCCTGATATTGTCTTTTCTTTAAGTCTCGAACTTAAGATTAGTATAAGTTGTTGGATATCGTCAGTATCACCCTTATACATTGTGTCATAAAGAGACGAGACATTTTTGCAGATTAAGTTGAACGCTGATCGTTTAGATCTGTCCTAGTTTTATGTGCGCATGCCCGTGCCGATTAACATAGTGGTGCGGTGCATGTAAGTGTTAGTGGTTTGATTATATCGTCTGTTATTTTATCTACGCAGACCTATTGTAAGCCTGATATATAAACTAAAGTGCTTAACAAAACGATACACTCGAACAGTAATTATACTGTGCCATTGCTGTCGGTGTGTTTGCTCGTTATAACTAAAGGAAATGATAATGACTATTGCTCTGCCCAGCTTGCCTTACGATAAGAAAGCCCTTGAACCACATATTAGCTCTCGGACACTGGACTTTCATCACGGCAAACACCATAACGCTTATGTTACAAACCTGAATAAATTGATTGAAGAAACTGATCTGGCTAATAAGTCATTAGAGGACATCATTAAAGAGACCGTAAATGATGCAGACAGAGCCGGGATTTTCAACAATGCAGCACAGGTCTGGAACCACACATTCTATTGGCAATCGATGAAACCAAATGGAGGAGGTGTACCTTCCGGTGACATTGCAGAAAAGATCAATGCTGATTTTGGTAGTTACGACGATTTTATTTCACAGTTTAAAAATGCGGGTCTTACACAGTTCGGCAGCGGTTGGGTTTGGCTGGTATTGAAAAATAATAAGCTGGAGATTATAAAAACCTCAAATGCTGATACGCCTGTAGCACATGGTATTAAACCCTTATTGACAGTGGACGTGTGGGAGCACGCGTATTATCTGGATTACCAAAACGCTCGGGGCGATTATCTTGATACCTTTTTTAAGTATCTTGTCAATTGGGAGTTCGTTAATTCCAGTCTCGTTTAACCAGCGAGTTTTAGTCATTAATCGACAATGATGGTGCTTGCGATGTCACTTCTAATCCAGGCCTTAGGCATAAAAAAGCAACACAGAAAATAAGCCTGATGACTGCAGTGATATCTTTGCTCTATTTAGGGGGGCGAAGATGAGTGAAGCAGTCGATATTCGTCACCCTAAGCAGCGCCCCATGCCCATAGGTCTTGAAAGATTCGATGGCGTGAAAAGATGGCTCTCGCCCTTAATATTCGAATACAGCGAGACTACTATTAAAATAATCAGTCTTGAACGAGTTGCTTTAGTAACATATAACTGATCATCTATTCTTGTCCTTGTAGGGGGCTGGCTGCTCCGGCGAGGCTTCCTGCCGGTCAAGCGTGCCAATATCAAGCACAGGCGCAGCATCGATATGCTGAGCATCCATCATTTGCGCGACGCGTTGCAATGAAGAAATAATCATCGTTTGCTCCCACTCATTGAGGTCATTAAACTGGCGCGTAAACTGATCTTGCAGAGGTACGGGGGCATTCTTTAATGTTTTAAAAGCCTCGTCTGTGAGATAAGCATGAACTTTACGTTTATCTTTTTTGGAGCGCTCGCGTTGCACCAGCTGGCGCTTTTCCAGTCGATCTAAAATAGTCGTAACCGTTGCCTGACTCAGACTCATTTTATTGGCCAGCTCTCCGATAGTGACTTCACCTTTGTCACGTATGGTCTGCAACAGCAAAATTTGCGGTGCAGTCAAACCGGTGGTTTTCGCCAGATACTTGGAATGCAGGTCGGTAGCCCTGATCACCCGGCGTAGCGCAATAAGCACATCTTCAATACTGCTCACAAACGAATCCTCTGTAATTTTTAAATGGCCATGAGTATACACTGAGAGTGTTCTTTGGCCGACACTTTAACCTGCGCCGGCTTCTCCGCATTTCTCAGGAGTATTCTGACGGGCATTATTCTGCAGTCACCTGACCTGTCTTTAATTGTTTAATTTAACAGAGATTTTGCTGTAAGGCGCTCTGCTCAAGGGCATTGATTGTTTTGCACTGCTTTAAATCGGACTGTTGTAATCGCCTCCGTAGGTGCAGCGTGAAAAAATATTTTATTTAGTGTACAATGCTTAGCTCTCTAAATATATATAGGCATAAAACATCATTTAATTGGTATTTTTGCTATATATAATCAAGTTATTTTAATTTAAATCAAAAAACACTAGTTATTTAATTAGACATCTAAACAATATAAAACTTATATATGAAAAGTAACCAACTAAAAGAAACGTTAAATTTAACGTTACGTCCACCTTTACCGGAGGACGGCGCGCGCGTTCATCAGCTTGTAGAGCAGTGTCCGCCACTGGACGCAAACTCCATGTACTGTAATTTATTGCAGTGCACACACTTTGCGGGCACCTCGGTGACCGCTGTACAGGAAAATGAAACGCACAATAACCTGCTGGGTTTTATATCTGCTTATCTTATCCCTGAGCGTAATAACACGCTTTTCGTCTGGCAGGTAGCGGTTAGCGAGCAGGCTCGTGGCCTTGGGCTGGCAGGTAATATGCTGAAACAGATTCTTGAGCGCCCTCTATGTGCGCAAGTCAGCTATCTGGAAACAACGATTACAGATTCAAATCAGGCTTCATGGGCATTGTTTAAAAGCCTCGCAAAAAAACTTGAAACCCGGCTGGAGAAATCTGTCATGTTCGAGCGCGATAAACATTTCGCGGGGCAACATGATAGCGAGTATCTCGCCCGTCTTGGTCCCTTTTAACCTCAGTCTCTTTTAGAGATATTAATCCATTCACCCATGGATGCGCTGTTGAAACACCCGAATTATTATAGGAAATTATTATGAAAATATTTGATGAAATCGAATCAGAAGTACAAAGTTATGCACGTTCATTTCCACGCGTCTTCCATAAAGCCCAGGGGGAATATCTTTATGACGAGGATGGTAAGCAGTATCTGGACTTTCTCGCTGGTGCAGGCACATTGAACTATGGTCACAACAACCCCCTGTTCAAGGAAAAGTTGCTTGAATATATTCATGAAGATGGCATCACCCACGGCCTGGATTTACACACCAAAGCCAAAGGTGAGTTCATGCAGGCGTTTAGCGAGAAGATACTCAAACCGCGTGGTTATGAATACGTTATGCAGTTTACCGGGCCAACCGGAACCAACGCCGTTGAAGCCGCATTAAAACTGGCACGTAACATCACCGGACGAGAACATGTCATTGCCTTTACCAACGGGTTTCATGGTGTCAGCCTGGGTGCGTTAGCCACTACCGGTAACTCACACCACCGCGGTGCAGCCGGCGTCAGCCTTAGTGGCACTTTCCGTATGCCATATGACGGTTATATGGGTGATGATATCAACACAACAGCTTATCTCGAAAAAGTATTATCTGACTCAAGCAGCGGTATCGATTTGCCTGCTGCCGTTATCGTCGAAACCGTACAGGGTGAAGGCGGCATAAATGTCGCTAGCTTTGAATGGTTAAGAAACCTTGAAGCTATTTGCAGAAAACATGGCATCCTGCTGATCGTTGATGATATTCAGGCAGGCTGTGGACGTACCGGTACCTATTTCAGTTTTGAAGAAGCCGGCATCAAGCCGGATATCATAACGCTGTCAAAATCATTAAGTGGTTATGGTACCCCTTTCGCAGTGGTGCTGATCAAACCTGAATTAGACCAGTGGCGTCCGGGTGAGCATAACGGTACATTCCGCGGTAATAATTTTGCTTTTGTTACTGCTAAAGCCGCTATTGATCATTACTGGAGTGATGACGCGTTTTCTAAAGAGATTAAACGCAAAGGTGAGTACGTTTCCAAACGTCTTGAAAACATTGTTGATAATTACGGTGAAGGCAATTTCACCACTCGCGGTCGCGGTATGTTTCAGGGCATTAATTGTATCAATGGTGATATTGCAGGCAAGATTACCCATAACGCATTTCAAAATGGCATGATCATCGAAACCAGTGGTGCTGAGGATCAGGTAGTGAAATTTTTCTGTCCGTTGATTATTAGTGATGAGAACCTTAAACGGGGTATCGATATTGTTGAGCAGGCGGTAAAAGAAGTTTGCGCCAAACAGGATTCCATTCCAGAAGAGTCATGTTATTTTGATGATGTGCACGTGAATAGCTAATAAAGGCAAAATTAATAAGGGCCATGCACCGGCAGGTAATCATGGGCAAGCACGGCCAAACCAATTACAGGAGTACCTGATGATCGTAAGAAATTTACAAGATGCAGAAAAATCCAGTCGCCGCGTGGAAGATCCAGGCGGCAACTGGAATAGTGTTCGTCTATTGCTTAAAGATGACAATATGGGTTTTTCATTTCACATTACCACTATCTATGAGGGTGCTGATTTTCAGATGCACTATCAGAACCATCTGGAATCAGTGTATTGCATCTCCGGTGAAGGTGAAGTTGAAACCCTGCAAGATGGCAAGAAATACCCGATAAAAAGCGGCTCGATTTATATTCTCGACAAAAACGATAAACACATTTTGCGTGCCTTCAAAGAAATGAAAATGGCCTGTGTTTTCAATCCGCCGGTTACCGGTAACGAAGTGCATAATGCGGCAGGCGCCTATGAGTTAGAGGCAGATGAAGTAAGCAAAGCTTAACTATTAGTATGGTAAAAAATAAATCAACTACAGCTGCCGAATATTCATACCCATCACGTATTTGCGGTACTGAACAAATTATTCAACGAACAGATTCCGTTGTTTATGGCGATTCGCAAGCCGACGTCGCGCACACATTATTCAGCATGTTTCGGCCGATAATATTTCAGGGGTGTTATGCACAGTGCTGATGCTGTTTTTCAATAGTGGTTAACGCCCTTGAAAAACCGTTCAGTTATCAGTCACCCGGGCCAAAATATCTGAGAAATACGGACGCTACCCGCCCTCGAACTTTCACAAACATGTATGCAAACAGGTTAATAGATGAAAAACCATAGTGTAGAAAAAATCGGCGGCACCTCGATGAGTGATTATGCCGCCGTGCGTGATAACATTATTAAAAAACCGGTGCAGGCTGATACCTTATACCAGCGCATATTCGTGGTCTCCGCATACAGTGGAGTTACCGACAAACTGCTGGAGCATAAGAAAACCGGTGAGCCCGGCGTTTATAGTTTGTTTGCCGACAGCATCGAAGATGAAGGTTGGCAACTTGCCCTGCAGGCCGTAAAAACAGAGATGCATAACATTAATATTTCATTGTTTGGTTCTGGTCAACTACTGGATAAGGCAAATCAGTTTTTAGACGAGCGCATTGAAGATGCCAGGCATGTGCTGCTGAACTTACAGAAATTATGCCAGCATGGGCACTTCGCACTGGAGGCGCAGCTGGCAACAGTGCGTGAAATGTTGTCCAGTATTGGCGAAGCGCATAGCGCCTGGAACACCACAACACTGTTACAACGTGATGGTATCAATGCCTGTTACATTGACCTGACCGGCTGGCGGGCTGAAAAACATGTGTCGCTTGATCAGCGTATTGAAACAGCGTTCAGCCAGCTTGACCTGAATAAACAACTGCCGATTGTCACCGGTTATGCGCACAGCGAAAGCGGGCTGATGTCGTCTTTTGATCGTGGTTATAGCGAAATGATATTCAGCCGTATCGCTGTACTCACAGGGGCAAAAGAAACGGTTATCCACAAAGAGTTTCATTTAAGCAGTGCCGACCCGAAACTGGTTGGCGAATTTAACGCCGTACCGATCGGCCGCACCAACTATGATGTCGCCGACCAGCTTGCAAACATGGGCATGGAGGCCATTCATCCTAAAGCAGCCAAAGGCCTGCGTTATAACGGCATACCCTTACGTGTTAAAAACACTTTTGAGCCGGAACATGCGGGCACATTAATTACCGGTGATTATGTCAGTGAAAAACCCTGTGTTGAAATTATTGCCGGCTGCACAGGTGTCTACGCGTTGATGTTGCATGATCAGGATATGACAGGTTATTTCGATGAGTATGATAATCAGTTTCTCTCTTTGATACGTCGCTTTAAAGCTTATATCGTTTCAAAAGATGTTAATGCCAACACCATAACGCACTATTTGCGCACTAACCTGAAAACCATTAAACGCATTCGATGTGCATTGCAGGAGGCCTTTCCCGAAGCCGAAATTGACCAGCAAAAAGTCGCTATTATCTCTGCTATCGGCAGTGATATAAAAGTTTCAGGCATACTGGCAAAAGCGGTTAGCGCACTTGCTGAACAGAACATCAGCGTGCTTGCTATGCACCAGTCGATACGACAGGTTGATATGCAATTCATTATTAATGAAGATGAATACACCTCTGCAATACAATGTTTGCATCGACGCCTGGTAGAAGTACATGATCACGGGAGTGCTATATGCGTAGCTTAAAAATCGGTTTTGTGACGATTTTGTGTTTACTGTTTATTTGCACGCCAGCCATTGCCAGTGAATCCGATGAAGCAAAAACACCGTTCGGAAAACGCATCGCTAATTCGCCCTTCGTAGAATTATATGTTCTCGATGAACTTAAACAGTTACGTACGGATATGGCTAAACAGAAAAATGATCTGATCCAGCAGGTGGTAGACAGAGAAATAAACTCTATAGACCGCGGAGTGACATACGCCACGGATACAATAAGTTATTTTTTCTATTTAATCGCTGCTGTGAGTTCGATTCTGGTGTTAATCGGCTGGACATCAATCCGTGATATTAAAGAGCGAATTCACTCTTTTGCTGATGACGAAATTTCCAAACTCGTGGAAGAATATGAGCACAGACTGCGCAGCATTGAAAAACAGCTTAATCTGAAAACCCAGGACATTGAAGAAAATCGCGAAGAGATCGCACTGACTCAGGATATACATTCATTGTGGTTACGTGCAGGACAGGACATCAGCCCGCAAAATAAAATTTCTATCTATGATCAGATATTAAAATTGCATCAGGATGATACTGAAGCGCTCACTTATAAAGCTGATGCTGTGTTAGAACTGGAAGAGCCACAATGGGCGATCAATCTGTGTCACCAGGCGTTAGTTATTGATCCCGAAAACAGCCATGCTTTTTATCAACTGGCCTGTGCCCACACGGTAATGAACCAGTTCGATGAGGCAGTAAGTTACCTAACTGAAGCACTAAATAGATCCGATGCATATAAAGATGAGCTGTTAACCGACCCCGCGCTGGCAGCACTGAAAAATTTTGAACCGTTCATTGAGCTGACAGGTAAACGTGGTTGAGTTCAATATTCATGCTAAGCGACAGAGAACGGGCGGATCAAGGAGTCTGACCCCTTGATCTCTTGATCTTTGAGAAGAGTTGTTAGTGGGGAATATCTACACGGTAACCTTCAATTGAGTCAATGATACTGCCTTCTGATATGTTAAATGTTACATATCTATTCTCGATACTGATTATTCCATGAAGCTCATCGACATCTAATTCCTCAACGGTCTGATCAACCACCCCAAGCAGTGTTTGTAAGGCGAGACCGATTTCTGTTCTTTTGTCTGTATCTAATCCCAGAATCTTCCAGGTATCATTAGCATGTTTTTCACCTTTCTTGCCTAACTCGAAAAAATTATCTACCAGGGATTTTACCAGGCGTTCTTCTCCTATCACCTCACGCAGATAAACCATCGTCTCCTTATCTGTCATGTTTGTATTATCGGCAAGCACAGCATGAAGATCGGCAGGTAAGAAGTCCATTAATGCCTCACCATTTACCATGCCATTCAAAATATCTTCTCTTACCAGCTGCTCATAGTCAGACCCGGGGTCAGAACCTGTTCGTTTTGATAACTGGATGAGGGCCATTGCTTCACTTCGATGACCGCTCACACCAAAACCCGAGAGAAAATGATCAAGGATGTCGTGAATAAATACAGAGGTGTTGATCCTCTGGCCAGTCTCCCGTGTGCTGGCAATAATCGCAGGGTCACCTATTGTGGCGTCAATCTTCCAGCCTCTGGCACCGAAACCATCATCCCATTGCTTCCTGTAGGTAACGGGCACCTGAACACTGCCATCAACAGTTCGTAGCAGATTTTGTGGGTATTCCCTGATATTGCGATACCCGCCTTGAGTTGCAATGGAAATCATTATAGTTATCTACTCCCATATAAGATTGAGGGCTTCTATTTCTCCAAGATTCTGATTAACAGGACATTCCGGGCAGCCTTTACTCGAGGGTTTGTTACTACAGCCTTTACACTTTGCCACGAGTTTTCTCGATATTGTTAAATCAGATCTGAGTGTATTTAGATCATTAATTTTTTCATCAATTTCGCTTATTGCATTATCGATAACTTCTGTTACTTTTTTACTGCCTTCATCCCCGGTTGAGCAGGCCTCCCTGGTGTTTGCTATTAACCCTATAACATCGAGAGAGAATCCATTTTCAGCCAGCTGAAGGATGGCCTTTAAACGATCGACATGGTGTTCTGAATACAGCCTGGTACCCCCATCAGTTCTATGGGGGAGCAGAAGCCCTTCTTCCTCATAGTATCTGATGGTACGTACTGTTGTATTCAGCGTCTCAGCAACATCACCTATTTTGAAATATTTAAGCGACATTTATAAACCTACGAGCTGGGCTTTAAAGCCATTCTCTTTGACCTTATCTAACAAGGCGGTGGATTTAATCGTATCTGAATTGTAAGAGACGAAAATAAAATGGTCTTTTTCCGGGCTGAACCTCGGTGCAATAACACCATCCAGGCCCCTGAGTTGTTCTACTAACCTGTCTTGCTCAGACTCATCTGGCATTTCATCTATATGGATAAGAACATCTGATAATTGCATTTTCTTTCTCCTTTATCTAACGTTTACGATAGATACAATATCTCACGTGAACGTTATATTATCAAGGGAAATAATAGGAAGAAATCAAGAATCAAGAGAATCAAGGTGTCAGACTCCTGAATCAAGGGGTCAGACTCCTTGAACGCTTCCATGTTGAGGGCTTAGGTTATTAACTTTTATTTTTTGTTTTTGAAAAAACGTTTAGTTTTACACTACCTGGCAGGCAAACAGATATTTTGAACGCTTGAGTTGTGGCGGTGTTGCGTTGTTTATACCTGTCTCATACGAATAAATTCTTATCACGACTTCTGCTTATTCAAAGAAATTTACAAGCCCTGTTTCCAGTGAATATTCAGCACCTATAATTTTAAAATCACCTTGTTGTACCAGGTTTTCGAGTATTTGCGAGCCGTGTTTCAAATGGTTAGTGGAGACCATAATATTGGCATGAATAGATGACTCTAATAATTTATCTGGATCATCCCTAAGCTCGGTTTCGAGCAATGGCTCTACTGATGGGCGAATACGATTAACTATCGAAAGAATGCTGGCTGATCTTTCTTCTGATGGTCTTTCTAGCTCGTCAATTGTTGCCTTAACCGCGCCACACATTGAATGACCCAGAACAACTACCAGTTTCGTGTGAAATAACTCAGCTGCAAACTCTACACTACCTACCTGTGAGGGTGCGACAATATTGCCAGCAACTCTAATTACAAACAGGTCACCTAGTCCCTGATCAAAAATTATTTCCGCAGGTACACGAGAATCAGAGCAACCAAGGATAATCGCAAATGGTTCCTGGCCTTCGACAAAATCGGCTCTTTGCATTTGTTTTACACTCGTATCGATACTGCGCACTCCTGCAGCAAATCGCTGATTTCCTTCTTTTAATCTTTGTATTGCTTCACTTGCGGTGATCATTTTTACTATGCCTTAAACTTAAATATGGGAAAATCGAGAAACGGAACCGTGGACAGTATATCTAACTAACAATGCGCAGCGCTTGAAATATTAACTAACACTTGTTGACCGATATGATGTGACTAACGAGTTTATATATATCAATTTCTTTTATTACTGGCTGATCATCAGACAGGCTCGCTTATACCAGGAAAACATAGAGTTTTGTCTACTGATTATATTTCTTTCTTCGAAAAAATACGATAGTAACATAATTAAGAATAAGTGCTCTTTAGGCGCCAGAATCGCTTGTATTCATGCAAACGTAAGAATTAATCACATATAAATTAGATACTTAAGTAAACTCGTATTTAAATATATTATAATATACTGTATCTTTTTTGGTCAAATTACCCTATAGTTTACGACCTTGCTACAGCTTAGTAGTCAGGCATGAAACGCTCCAGCTTGTAAGGTCTGGTTGGTAGCGTAAACCTACCAAATCAATCGTTATAGGGGCTCTCAACTTGTCATTTGAACAATTAGCACTTCACCCAGATTTACTTAAGTCCGTTAGTGAGCAAGGCTTCACCGAGCCATCCGATATTCAAATACAGGCAATTCCACATATTCTGGCGGGTAAAGATGTTATGGCATCTGCACCGACAGGTACGGGCAAAACAGCAGC
>JAPHRB010000110.1 GCA_026197015.1 Gammaproteobacteria bacterium
CCGGGCAATCCAACTGGCGCGGTTATTTCAAAACAGCAAATGCAATGGTTAATTAATAAAGCAGAGGAGTTTGATTTTATTATTGCCTCTGATGAATGTTATTCAGAAATATATTTTGACGATGAGAAACCACCTTGTGGTTTATTAGAAGCCGCAGCTGAGATGGGCAATACAGATTAT
This sequence comes from Gammaproteobacteria bacterium, assembly GCA_026197015.1. Taxonomy (GTDB): domain Bacteria; phylum Pseudomonadota; class Gammaproteobacteria; order SZUA-229; family SZUA-229; genus SZUA-229. The sequence continues at coordinate 181 of JAPHRB010000110.1, forward strand.
AAACGATGTGTTGTTTTTCATAGTTTATCGAAACGCTCTAACCTGCCCGGTTTAAGATCCGGTTTTGTAGCAGGTGATGCAGAAATTATGCAGGCTTTTTTAAAATACCGTACCTACCATGGTTGCGCCATGTCTGGTCATCATCAGTTTGCCAGTATTTGTGCATGGGATGATGAACAACATGTTATTGATAGTCGTGCGATATACAGAGAAAAATTTAATACTGTATTAGAAATAATTTCGCCTGTTATGGACGTTAAATTACCTGATGCAGGATTTTATCTATGGCCAAAAACGCCAATAACAGACACCGACTTCGCACAGCAGTTATTTGCAGAAAAAAACATTAGCGTATTACCCGGGCAATATTTATCGCGTACTGCGAACAATATAAATCCGGGCGAAAACCATATTCGTATGGCTTTGGTAGCAACACTTGAAGAAACTACTGAAGCTGCACATCGTATTAAAGATTTTTTAGAAACACGCCAGGGTAGCTATAAACAGGCAAGGTAATTCACTGCAATTTTAATCCGCATAAAATTATCAGGTTTATTTATAAACACTCTCTAAACTGGAGATCAGTATGAGCGATTTACAAAGCACAATTGAAGAGGCATTCGAACGCCGCGCAGACATTACACCACGTAACGTTGAAACACACGTACGTGAAGCCGTAGAAGAATGCATTAACATGCTTGATTCAGGTACCGCACGTGTTGCTGATAAAGCAAGTGGTGACTGGGTAGTAAATGAATGGTTAAAGAAAGCGGTATTACTTTCTTTTCGCATTAATGATAACGAGTTTATTAAAGGTGGTTTCACTAACTACTACGATAAAGTTGAATCTAAGTTTGCAGATTACAATACAAAAGATTTTCGCGAATCAGGTGCACGAGTAGTACCACCTGCAACTGCACGTAAAGGTTCATACATTGCACCTAATGTTGTGCTTATGCCGTCTTATGTAAATATTGGCGCATACGTTGATAGTGGCACAATGGTAGACACATGGGCAACCGTAGGTTCATGCGCACAAATTGGTAAAAACGTTCACCTGTCTGGTGGCGTTGGCATCGGTGGTGTTTTAGAGCCATTACAGGCGACACCTACAATCATCGAAGATAACTGTTTTATTGGTGCACGTTCAGAGGTTGTTGAAGGCGTTATCGTTGAAGAAGGTTCTGTTATTTCAATGGGTGTTTACATTGGTCAGAGCACTAAAATATTTAACCGCGAAACCGGTGAAGTCACTTATGGCCGTATTCCGAAGGGTTCTGTTGTTGTATCTGGTAACCTGCCTTCTAAAGATGGCACATATAGCCTTTACTGCGCGGTAATTGTTAAACAGGTTGATGCTAAAACATTAAGTAAAACAGGTTTAAACCAGTTACTTCGTGATATTGAATAAAAGCTAAGAGCATTTTTTGTCCGCAAATGCACGCGAATAAACGCAAATTTTTATGGCTTATGCGCCTACTGCGCATTACACCAGTATATCTTTTGATTTTATTTGCGTTCATTCGCGTTCATTCGCGGACACATTGCTTTTAAACATTACACTTCTGTAACCCACAAATATAATCGCCGACAGCGCAAGACTATAAACAACCATCGCCCCTGCGGGCAAATCAAATACTACTGCCAGTATTAATCCAACGACATAACCTGCTGCACCAATTAAATAACCTGAGAGTATTGCATGTTTTGTCATTTTCCTGACAGCCAGCGCAGGGAATATTAAACTTGCAAAAACCAGATAAATCCCCACTAATTGCACCGACACGGTGATTGATATCGCAAAAAATAAATAAAAAACTAATGAATTAACTCGCTCTAAAAAAGCAAACCATAAAATAAGTATGATTGAATATAGTATGGCAGCTGGAATGATTTGATCAAAACCCACCCAGAGAATTTGTCCGACTAACAATTCTTTTAATTGCTCACCACCCTGGGGATTTGTTGAAAGCAATAAAATACTACCACTCGATGCAAGAACGAATAATGAGCCAATAATAGCTTCCTGTATTTTTGGCCAATGTTTATCGGTATAGTTAAGACATAATACACCCATAATCGCTGCGCTCATTGCAACCAGTTGAGCTTGCCAGCCACCCGGCTGCCAGTTAAAACTATACGCGATAATTAAACCGAGACCGGCTATTTGCGCAATAGCCAGATCAAGAAAAATAATACCCCGTCGCAATACCCGCCGACCCAAAGGTACGTGAGTTGATATTACTAATAAACCAGCAACTAGTGCTGGCCCGATTATATTCATATCAATCTCAAGTCCATTCACTTAAGTGCACCGTTTAACTTTTCTAAACTAACTGTAAACAGATCAAACAAATTATTTACCTGCTCAGTTCCGCCAATGGTATAAGGCAACTCAACAACTGGCATATTGGTGATTTGAGAAAGCCGTTTAGCTGCCCGTGGGTTTTGATATGGCGTATGCACAATCATTTTTGCAGGCTCAGTTGTTAATGTTTTAGTTAACATCGAGAGGTGCCCGGGGGTTGCCGGCAAACCCGGCTTTGGCTCTAGCGCTGCGGCAATTTCAATACCTAACCAGTCAAATAGATATACCCAGTCCCGGTGGTGCACAACAATACGTTGACCCTTTAATGGTAACGCCTGTAACTGCCACTGTTTTATAGCCTGTTGCCAGCGTTGGCTAAAATCATTAAATCGTTGTTTATAATAAGCAGAGCCTGGCGGATCAATTTCACTTAAACGTTTAAGCAAAAATTCTGCAATAGTTTGAATACGTCTCGGATCAAGATGAACATGCGGATTACCCGATGCATGCACATCACCTGAAGAACGATCTAAATTGACAGGTATATCAAGACGTTCTACTACGCTAGCCGCTTCAAAGTAACCGATTTTACCGGGTTTTATTTTGTTATTACCTGCCTGCCTTAATAACAGGGGTAACCAGCCACTTTCAAGTTCTGCGCCACTACACACTACTAAATCGGCTCGCCTAATTTTAGCAATCAAACTGGGGCGCGCTTCTATATGGTGCGGGTCCTGATATGCGGTTGTTGCCGCATAACTATTCACACGTTCACCACCTAACTCATCTACCAGTGATGCCCATTCGGGTTCACAGGCAAACACATATATGCTGGCCAGAACCGGTGATGTCATAAGTAAAAAAAACAATACAGAAAATAGTTGAATCATATTTTTCATATTTCGCTGCTCCTTAAAAACGATGCGCGCCATGGGCACCCATTGTGACAATATATTGAATAAACATCAGCGTATCACTGTCTTCATAGGAATCGTCTTTACTCACTTGCAGGCGTATTCGGCTGTATTCACTGTGTGAGTAATCCAGCATCAGAGTTGAACGTTCCGGAGTATGTCCCTCATTATCTAAACCTGCTTCGATTAATACCGCGGAGTCTGAGCCCTGATTATCTGAATCAAGACGATCATAACGGTAACCAACACGCCATCTCGGTATAAACTGATAAACACTCTGCAAATACCAGCCAGACTGCTCACCCAGATAAGTTGTAGACTCTAATGGGCTACTGCCATCGAGCTCAACCATGCCCTCTTCATCACGCACAAAATACTCTGTCTGAATTTTCAGGTTTTGCTCACGGTTATTACCATTGGGTGCCCACTTCCAGACAAAATCAATTCCATTAACCGAACTTTCACCACTATAGGTGGGTACCTCTATTACACCAGTACCATGCTCATGGGTCGCTGAAGCACGATTTTCTATATCCGCACGCCAGTGAGAAAAACCTAACTGCCAGGCATGGCTGACACCCACATCACCGCCAAACTTAGCAAACACTGCATAAGCACCATTACCATCATTCGCCGCGCCGCCAGCAGGAAAACGCCCGCCCCGAGTCGCCTCTATACCTAATTTAAAATAGGTTTGCGTCGGCACTAACCAGCTAAACTGCAAACCGTCATCAATAAGTTGGCCACCAAACAGTCCGCGATAAACCAGTGATGCATCGGTGAAATCCCAGGCATGGGGATGCTGATTATTCATATAACCGATATCTGAATAAAAACGCCCTGCTTTAATCGTAAAACCATCACCAATAGACAGTGTTTCGATATACGCCTCTTCCAGCTCAACTTCAGTTTCACCCTCATGCTCGGCAACGACGGTGGTTAGTTTGCCAAACAACATATCATCAACATTGCTACTAAAACTTAGTTCGTTATGACCTAAATTAAAGCCCTGCTCGCCGCGAGATGCCTCGCCGCCCAGCATGAAACCTGGCAGTTCATACTCGCTATCATTTGAATAACTGCCGTAACGGCCATCAAGCGTTAGCGTAATATCCGGATTAAAACTGGCCTGACTGGCAGCAAAAGCCGTTGCATAAAAGCAGGCAAAGCTAAACCCACCTATAATGACAGGTAGTGTTATAAAATTTTTTTTCATTGAAATATTTTCCCAAATCAATCACAGAATAGAAACTAGTACCGAAACTTACCGGTAAGATTTAAAGAGCGTGAGATCTAGATAAAACGAGGCGGGGCACGTGCGGAATAATGCTGAAAACCAGTATTAATAGCGCTGACAAATACGCTTTCTGTGTGGAAATGAAGGAATGAGTGGCCGAATAAATTCTCAATAGCTGGCATAACAGCATGATCAAGCGCATGTGCACTTAAACAATAGTCGCAGCTCTCGCCGGGGTCATGTATATGGTAATCATGACCCAAACTTCCCCACTGAGTGAGAAGAAATACAACAAGAAAGAAAGATAAATATAAACGTTTCATTTAAAGTAGATTATAAAGCAAAGTTTGACATTTAACGAGACCAGTATCTCAAATCACCTGCAATTAAACAGAATAGACTAATAGACGAATTAGCAGAAAATAATACCTCCCTCAACTTATGCCCTGCTGGATAGACCAAAATTGATGGCTGAAAATAAAAATCAGGCTAATTATCGTCTAAACTAAGATATACCCAGCCTGCCATTATAATATCAGATGAAATTAAGAAAACAGATACTGTTAATACTAGTCATAAGCGGCTTTTTTCCTCTAGTCATCGCTTACATATACACTATTTGGTACAGCTCCAGCATTACAGAACAGCTCACACTGGAAACAGCTGAAAAACGTCTGCAGGTTTCTGCAGAGAAACTTTCATCTTTCTTCAACGCCCGACTTGCTGAAATGGATATTCTGGCGCAAAACCCATTAGTAAAAAAAATGGACTTTAATACTATGCGCCCATATTTAATGAATCGTCTAGCGCAGAAAAAACAACATTATGAAAAATTTATTGTTGGTAGAAGTGACGGTACATTCCATAACACCTCAGGTGGCAACCCTGATGTCAATATGCTGAGAACGTTTAACGATCAATCTCCTGATGCAAAACCAAAAAATATTCGTAAGCGTGATTACTGGCAAGTAACCGTTGGTAATAATCAGTCGGATAACCACCAGCTCTACATTTCAAACCCGATGATTTCTTATACTACTGAAGTCAAACAAATTGTTGTTACTTCATCTATTCATGATGACACAGGAAAAACTCTGGGTTTATTAGGTGGCTCGCTGCCATGGAAAAATGTTCAGCAAAAAATCAATGAATTAAGACAGGACCTGGAGAAAGAGTTTTCAGGACTCGCTCGATTAGCCCTGATCAGTAAAGATGGGACTTATTGGTACCACTGGGAAGCAGATAAAATCATTCATTTTAAAAAAGACTCACAGGGAAATTATATTTTAGGCCCTAACAATGAAAAACTTTCTATCAGCACCAGGCTGCAGGATGCAACCGATATAAATTTAAGAACAAAAACCGAGGCTATCTTGTCAGGTGAAGAAACCATCATCACCACTAGTTTAAATAATGAAGCCATTCATCACATATTTAGACCTGTGAATATTTCTGGTTACATACTGCAGCTCACAATTCCCGATAGTGTATTACGCGCTCCCATGTGGAACCTGATAAAAGCTTTATTATTGATATTTTTTATATCTACTTTAATTGCCATTTTTCTTGCGTTTGTTTTATCCAGGCTTCTAACGTTACCATTATTAAATTTCACTAACTCTGTCGGAAAGTTAAAGGATGGGAAATTAGAAAAAATTCATGTTAAAACTAAAACAACTGAATTTGAAAATATGTTTGGTGTATTTAATCAATTAATATCAATAGTTCAGGAACGCGAAGACTCATTACATAAATTAAATATAGACCTGGAAGATCGAGTTTTAAAACGCACAGCGGATCTGGAACAGGCAAATAAAGACCTGATAAATGCCAAAAATATTGCCGAAAAGGCAAGTAAAGCAAAAGGTTCGTTTTTGGCTAATATGAGCCATGAAATTAGAACGCCGATGAATGGAATTATTGGCTTAACAGAATTAACATTAAGAACAGATCTGAATGAAAAACAATTTGAATATTTATCAAAACTAAAATCATCGGCGGATATTCTTCTACACATCATTAATGACATTCTAGACTTTTCAAAAATAGAAGCCGGCAAGCTGGATATTGAAGACAAGAACTTTGACTTTAATATTGTAATTGAAAATATAACAAGCATATTTAATGCAAGAGCACTTGAAAAAAATATAAACCTTATCATAGACATAGATGACAGTGTACCGAGAATACTAAGAGGTGACTCAGTACGTGTATCTCAAATATTAATAAACCTAATCAGCAATGGTATTAAATTTACTAATAAAGGTTCAGTTAAGTTAGTTATTGATAGCAGAAAAAATGATTTTATACATTTCATGATTATAGATACTGGCATTGGAATTTCTTTAGAGCACCAGAAAAAACTCTTTCAATCTTTCACACAAGCAGATAACTCAACATCAAGACGATTTGGTGGAACAGGTCTGGGTTTGTCTATATGCAAACATCTGGTTAATTTAATGAAAGGTGACATCACTTTAACTAGTGAACCAGGCAAAGGAAGTCGTATTGAATTTGAATTATTTTTACCAAAAGGCACAACCGAGCTCCCAATAACACCTTCAGACTCAGATAAGCAATATCGTTCCGACATATTAGTTAATAAACAAGCGCTGCTTGTAGAAGATGTGATGATAAATCAGTTAATCGCAAAAGAAATACTCACACAATCAGGAATGTTGATTGACACAGCTAACAATGGAAAAGAAGCTGTGAAAATGGCTTCAGAGAAAGAATATGATTTAATATTTATGGACATTCAAATGCCAGAAATGGATGGATATGATGCAACCCGGCTTATACGAAAAATGCCCTCATATATGAATATACCAATTATTGCCATGACTGCTAACGCTATGGCTGACGATAAACTAAATTGTATAGAAGCAGGCATGAGTGGCCATATTTCAAAACCTCTGGATATAGATAATATTATTTCAGAAATAGAAAAGTATTTTCTGGCTTAATATAAAACTATTTTCCATTTAACATCCTCCATTACCAGTTATACACAAACCAGACTTAACTTACTGGTTTAACTCATTACTTCTAAAATTCTTCAGTTCGCTAAAATCCTTGCAGAACAATTTTTCCGATCGCTTTACCCGTTTCGAGTTCCGCATGCGCTGCCTTCAGGTTTTCAGCATTAATGATGCCGAGGTTTTTAACTGAAGTACTCTGTATATAACCCTGATCAAGCAGATCTGCGACGCGAGTTAACAAACGACCCTGCTCGTCCATATCTAGCGTATTAAACATTGAGCGAGCAAACATAAACTCGATATGTAATGACTGACTTTTCAACTTCAGCTGCATCACGTCCAGCGGTTTGCATGGATCATCAATCATCGCGATCTTGCCAAACGGCGCTAGCAACTCAGTGTAAGTATCGAAGTATGATTCAGTGGCATTGAGACTTGCAATATGTGTCACCTGCTTGATACCTGTTTTTTCTATTTGTGGCAATAAAGGCCGGGTATGATTAATCACATAATCTGCACCGAGTTTTTTCACCCAGGC
>JAPHRB010000036.1 GCA_026197015.1 Gammaproteobacteria bacterium
AAACAAACATATTTTAATTTTGGGTGCAGGGGGAGCAGTAAGAGGCGTGTTAGAACCATTATTGCTGGAGAACCCCGCAAGTCTGGTTATTGCAAACCGGACTGTATCTAAAGCACAACAACTTACTGATTATTTTTCAAGTTTTGGCAATATTTCTGCCTGTGCTTTTAATGAACTTGATAACAGAAAATTTGATATTGTTATTAACGGCACATCCGCCAGTTTAAGTGGCGACCTACCGCCACTGCCTGATAATTTATTTTCAGAACATGCCTGTGCATATGACATGATGTATGCAAAAAAAGCCACTGTTTTTATGCAATGGTCAAAACAACAGGGTGCAGAAATCATTCTTGATGGTTTGGGAATGTTAGTTGAACAGGCAGCTGAATCTTTTTATATTTGGCGTGGTCTCAGACCAGAGACCAGGACGGTTATTGAAATGTTGGAAATGCAGTCGTAAGTCGTGTGGTGACTCTTATCTGTTTGGCAGAGCGATGAACGACTTTGTACAACTGTTGGTGGTTTCAATAAGGGGACAGGGCTCAAAAGGCGAGACCTTTCCCCGATGGATATGTGCCTAAACAGTGTAATTAAAAATTAAAATTTTAACTTTCGACTACGTTTATTTAATGATGCTTTGGAATAACTACCTGCATTTCAGCTTCTTTCCAGGCTGCTATGCCACCATTAATATTCTTAATATTTTTAAAACCCATTTGCTGCAATGCTACCGCAGCCATTGCCGAACGGCCCGATGTTGCGCACAATAAAACCCATTTTTTATCGCGGTCCTGCATATTTACATTTCTGCCCGGAAATTGACGATCAGCCGCCGCTTCAATTACACCGCGGGGCACATTCATTGCGCCATCTATTGTGCCTGATATAAATTCTGCTGGTTCACGAACATCTAATACCTGATAACCGTCATCTAATAACGAAACAACCTCAGATACTTCTATTTCAGTAATTTGCGATTTTGCTTCTTTTACAAAATCCATCAGGGTTTTTTCTTCACTCATTATAAATCTCTCTTTAATATTTATTTCAATCTTGCGTATTCTTTAAATTATGCTTCACGAATTATGGCGCATCAATTATTGCTGATTCAATTGCCACTGGCGCTGCTAATACTTGCTGAGCTTTCAAATAATCAAACTCACTCTGTTCAATAATATTACCACCTTCATCTAACACCGACACCCGCCATTTACCTAGCCAGCTGGATAACATGTTTTTACTAGACCAGGTTCGCCAACGATCACCACTAACCTTAAAATTAATCTCCGCCACAACCTGACCATCATACTCCCATCTGTGACTTATAGTATGCCCGTTTAAGCCTGTAATTTCAGTAAAGTAATAAACCCTGGTTATATCTGATGTAATATCTTTTAAATTTGAAACAGGCTCTTTATCGATAATTGCGGTGGTGAATATACTACGATCTATACCCGCTGAATAAACTGAGAAAGTTATAAATAAAAAACAAACCGATATCAACGTTATTAATTTTTTCATAAAAAACCTTTTATTACTTTATTCAATTAGGTAATTGACAGGTACTCGTTTTTTAATTTCACATAATGCCCGGCCGAGTAAGCCAGAAAATCTTTTTCTTTCTGCTTGAGCTCTCGCGCCTGCCTGGCGGGTGTACCTACATACAGATAACCACCCTCTAATTCTTTTCCTGGTGACACCACACTACCCGCACCAATCATGGCACCTTTTTTAATAACGGCCCCGTCAAGGATCACCGAACCCATACCAATTAAACATTCATCTTCTATTGTACATGCATGAATCACGGCACCATGCCCCACTGTTACATCTGAGCCAATAATTAATGCATTTCCTTCAGGGCTCAAGGGGCCTTTATGGGTAACGTGTAAAACACTTCCGTCCTGAATATTTGTTCTATCACCGATTCGAATAAAATTAACATCTCCCCGAATAGCCACCATGGGCCAGATTGAACAGTCCTTGCCTATCACCACGTCACCAATCACGCATGCAGCTTCATCTATGTAAGTATTTTCGCCAATTGTCGGGGTAATACTTTTAAAGGCTCTGATATTAGTCATATTTATTTTTACTAGTTTAAAAGACAAGCACAAACAACGATTTAAACAATCTAAATCGTTATTTGCACTGCTAGTTTAGTTATTTAAACAGGTAAGCTTAAAAACTCATCTGCGTCACTAACACCTGACTGTTTTCTTAAAACAGCTGCGCGAATCGTTTCCATTAAGTCATCAGTTGATGACATTTTATTAATAACGTCTTTATCAATCCAGAGTTTTAACTCATCCTGATCTTTGACAAAAATAGCCGGCAAATCAACATCGGCGTTTTCTTTACTTGACGCAAATAAACGAACATATTCATCACGATGCAAAAACTCAATATCCGCATCAAGATCATCAAGAAATGTCATCCATTCCTCACGCGCCTGAAAGTAACCATGGGTCAAATTGCAAAGATTACACTCATAGGTCTCAGGTGAAAATATTTTATGGGCTATATCCGTCAATGTATTGAAAATACCGCTATCTGCATTATAGACAAATACCAAATTCATAGTCTTCCACCCCTGCTGTAAAGTTATTTAACTTCAAATGTAATAATAGTTAATTTTTATAATTATTTCAGTAATTTGAACTGTTTTTAGACCGTTAGTTCAACCGGCAAACCGGCGCTCTTCCATTCAGGGAAACCGCCTTCCAGTCGACTTGCCTGAATCCCGGCATTACGCAGCTGCTGCACCGCATTAAAAGAGTAAACGCAATGAGGGCCGCGGCAATATGCTACCACTTCCTGTTGACTATCTATATCCTTTAAACGCTGCTCCAGCTCATCTGGCGGTATATTTATAGCGCCGGGTAAATGCCCCGCCAGGTATTCCTCTGAGGGCCGAACATCAATTACGGTTACCAAACCCTGCTTCACCCTCTCAAGTAAAACTTCTCTAGCCACCGGTTCCAGCTCATCTTTTACCGTTAAATAGGTATTAACTAATTGATTTACATCGGCTAAATGCCTTTCTGATACTTCTCGTAGCAATTTTAATAAATTAACGACATCATCACCGGCAATTCGATAATAAACTTTTAAACCTATTTTTGAGCTAGTGACCAGACCTACCTGACGTAGTTGTTGTAAATGCTGAGAAGTATTGGCGACACTTAACCCCGATACTTTAGCTAAATCATCGACACTGCGCTCTGTTTGCGCCAGATATTCCAGTATTTCTAGTCGATTACCATTACTCAGTGCCTTACCAACACGGGCAAATTGTGAAAACAAATCATGCTTAAAACTCATTTAGTCACTCCTTTAATATTGCTACAGCAGTGTTCGCACACGACTAACTTATACATTTTCATCTTGACTCGCCGTGAAATATCATTAATCTAGTATTCAATAGATTAATTGAATACTAGATTAAGTTGATTATAGCTAAGTTTTATAAAACATAGCAAGAACCCAATACACACTCTGGAAACAGCATGACGTTAGAAGAATTCATAATACAGAATGAAAATACCATAAGAATAAGCGTATTTGCCAGCATGTTAGCCATAATGGGTATCTGGGAGTTAGTAACACCACGAAGGGCGCCTAAGATTTCAAAATTACTGCGCTGGGCCAATAATCTGGGGCTGACCTTTTTAAACAGCTTTTTACAACGTTTTATTTTTCCAATGGCTGCCACGGGCATGGCCCTGTTCGCAAACCAGCAGGGCTGGGGCCTGTTTAACTATATTGATTTAAACCCACTGCTGGAAATAATAATCGCGATTATTCTACTGGATTTAATCATTTACCTGCAGCATGTACTGGTGCATGCGATTCCCGCCCTGTGGCGATTACACCGGGTGCACCATGCTGATCTTGATTATGACGTCACCACGGGTTCACGTTTTCACCCGATTGAGATATTTATTTCCCTGTTAATAAAACTGGCAAGCATAACGGTATTCGGGCCCGCTGTGGTAGCTGTGATTATTTTTGAAGTATTATTAAATGGCATGGCAATGTTTAATCATGGAAATGTCGGCCTGCCCCCAAAACTTGATAAATTATTACGCTTTTTTATTGTCACACCGGATATGCACCGGGTTCATCATTCAGTAGAGGATGATGAGACCAATAGTAATTTTGGCTTTAATCTAAGCTGCTGGGATAGATTATTTGGCACCTACCGGGAACAGCCTCGTAAAGGTCATGTCTCAATGAACATAGGCATTAGAGGTTTTGCTAAACCACAACAAAGCACCTGGCTGCATGGATTATTAATAATGCCGTTTATTGGTAAAATAAGCGGGTACACTATCAATCGCCGTGAATGGAATGCTGAAGACAAAAACTAAGACTTCAGTTTATATAACGCCCCCCCTTATGAGAGCAATATGAGCACAAAATTAAAACGTTCACTACTCTTCGCTATTATCCTGCTGGGCATAATAACCGGTTTCATTTTTCGAGATCAGTTAAACCCTGAAGTTATTCAGCAGTGGATTGAGGGTGCAGGCACTGCCGCCCCACTACTATTTATAAGCGTTTATATTATTAGCACTGTTTTATTTTTACCCGGCTCGTTATTAACATTACTGGGTGGCGCTTTATTTGGTCCTTTATGGGGAACGCTCTATAACCTCGTAGGCGCCACCATCGGCGCAATGATTGCTTTTTTAGTCTCTCGTTATATAACATCTAGCTGGGTAGAAAAAAAGACGGCGGGCAAAATGCAGCAACTCATAAAAGGCGTTGAAAGTGAAGGCTGGCGGTTTGTTGCCTTTACCCGACTGGTACCGATCTTTCCCTTTAATCTGCTTAATTACGCTTTAGGTTTAACTAAAATAAGTCTTAAGCAATACAGTATTGCCACATTTATATTTATGCTGCCCGGCGCACTGGCTTATACCTATATAGGATACATCGGCAAAGAGGCGGCAACCGGTGGTGAAGACCTTATAAAAAAAGCCATGTTAGGCATTGCCCTGCTGGCTGTTGTCATTTTTATTCCTCGTTTAGTGAATAAATTACGCCATGTTGATATGCTGGATATCACGCAACTAAAATCTCAACTTGATGCCGAAGAAGAATTACTTTTACTCGACGTGAGAAAGCTGGCCGACTTCAATGGTGAACAGGGGCACATAAAACAAGCCACCTTAATACCTTTAGAAGAACTGTCACAACGAATTTCCGAGTTAGAAAATTATAAAAATAAACAGATTATTACTATTTGCAGAACAGACAAACGCTCAAGTGAAGCAGCAAAAATATTATCTAACTGCGGTTTTGAAAATGTACTGGTTGCCCGTATGGGAATGACTGACTGGAATAAACACAATTACCCCCTGGCAGATTAAACACTATGCATGACACTAAACAGCGTTTGCTGAAAACAGATTTCCCAAAATTAAAACGCAGTGTTCTTGACACACTACAGGTTAACCTGGGTTACACCTGCAACCAGAGCTGCAAACACTGCCATGTAAATGCGGGCCCAAATCGCACAGAAACAATGGCATTAGAACATATCGATGATATTTTAAGTTTTATAAAAAACAACCACATAAAAAATCTTGATTTAACCGGTGGCGCGCCCGAACTAAACAAACACTTTCGTTACCTGGTGTCAGAAGCCAGAGATTTAAATGTTAATGTAATAGATCGTTGTAATTTAAGCATACTAAATGAGCAAGGCCAGCAAGGTCTTGCAGAATTTTTAGCTGATCAGCAGGTTGAAGTCGTAGCATCTCTGCCCTGTTATAATAAAATAAACGTAGACGCACAAAGAGGTAAAGGTGTTTTTGAACAGAGCATTATCGGCTTAAAACAGTTAAATGCTTTAGGTTACGCAAAAAAAGATAGCGGACTTATATTAAATTTAATGTATAACCCAACCGGTGCTTTTTTACCACCCGCACAAGAAACACTGGAAAAAGAATATAAACAAAAACTTTTCGATGATTTCGAAATAGAATTTAGCAATCTCTATACATTAACCAATATGCCGATTATGCGTTTTGGCAGCACCTTAATAAGCAAAGGCGAATTTGATAACTATATTAATTTATTAAAATCATCACACTCCGACAGCAACCTGCAAACAGTCATGTGCAAAAACTTAATTAGCATAGACTGGCAGGGTTTTGTTTATGATTGCGATTTTAATCAGATGTTAGAACTGCCAACATTATTTTCAAATGAACAGAGAACCCATATATCTGATTTAAACAAGGAAAATTTATTAAACAGCCCAATTCAAACTGGTGAACATTGTTATGGTTGCACAGCGGGTAGCGGATCAAGCTGTGGTGGCGCATTGAATTAATCACTTAGCTTATCAACTATTTACTTGTTTTTTACACTTTACCTATTACATAAACTCGTCAAAATAAATACGGCCGAAAATGAAACAGACTAAAATATCTTTCATTATTCCGACACTTAATGAAGCCGAACATATCTCATTAACATTAGATCGGTTACAGGTTTCACGTCAACGCGGACACGAAGTTATTCTGAGTGATGGCGCAAGTCATGACAACACGCTATTATTATCAAAAGACAAGATAGATGATCACATTAATAGCACACCAGGACGCGCAGTACAAATGAACGCTGGCGCTAAAATTGCCAGTGGTGATATCCTGTGTTTTTTACATGCAGATACAAAAACACCTGAGAATATTGATGAATTAATTTTAGAAAGCTTAACAGCCAGAAATAAACAGTCTTTTCATTGGGGATTTTTTAATATAAAACTCAGCGGGCGCGACTGGCCATTTAGAATAATAGAATGGTTAATAAACAAACGCTCCTGTTTAAGCCACGTAGCCACCGGTGACCAGGCAATATTTATAGACAAACACAGCTTCAAAAAAATCAATGGTTTTTCAAACATCCCTTTAATGGAGGATATTGAAATAAGCAAACGCCTTAGAAAAACAAGCCGCCCTGTTTGCATAAAAAAATCACCCTTAATCACATCGAGTCGGCGCTGGGAGAAACATGGCATAACTTCAACCGTATTATTAATGTGGCAGTTACGTCTGCGGTATTTTTTAGGCGCATCACCCGCTACGCTAGCCAAAACATATAAACCCCATAAACAGATTACCTCCCCCAACAAACAACAACTGATTGTATTTATAAAGGCCCCAATACCGGGTTTTTGTAAAACACGTTTAACACCTTATTTAAGCCCTGAAGAAGCCAGTGACTTTTATGAATCACTGGTTAAAAACTGCTTCAATAAAATTACAGCCATCAAAAACACAGATATCAGTATTTACACTTACCCGGATATTAATCACCCCTTTATCAAAAAAATAAGCCAGCAATACAGCACCACATGTCATTTACAATCTGGAGAGAACCTGGGTGAACGCATGTTTAATGCTCTCAATGAATCACTCAAAACATATGATAAAAGTATATTAATTGGAACTGATTGCCCGCTATTAGATCAAAGCTATCTCGAACAGGCATTTAAAGCACTAGAGCAAGATGATATAGTTTTAGGCCCGGCAGATGACGGGGGTTATGTTTTAGTTGGTGCCTCGAAAATCGAAGCACAACTATTTAATAACATTAACTGGGGCACAGATTCCGTTTTAAAGCAAAGTTTACATAACGCCAATAAAGCGGCCTATAAAACACACTTATTAGATACACTCTGGGATGTAGATACCCCGCAAGACTACATAAAATATCAAAACCTGATACAACAACCGACAATACAAGCAACCAGTACAGCACGGGAAACATAATGAATAACAAACAGGCCGATGACGTTAGAAGCCAGGTAAGAGACTCATACAGTAAAGTAGCAGAAGCAAATAATGAAGGTGATTGTTGCGGTGTAACTAGTAGCTGCTGCGGTGTATCTGATGACGATAAAATTAACCAGCTAATCTCTACCCGCCTTGGTTATAGCGAGTTAGATTTAATCAGCGTACCTGAAGGCGCTGATATGGGACTTGGCTGTGGTAACCCAAAAGCTTTAGCTGCACTTCAAGAGGGTGAGATCGTAGTTGACCTGGGCAGCGGTGGTGGATTTGATGCATTCCTGGCCGCCAATGAAGTAGGTAAAACCGGTAAGGTCATTGGTGTTGATATGACACCAGAAATGATTACAAAAGCACGAGACAACGCAAGCAAGGCCAATTACGAAAATGTTGAATTTCGTTTAGGTGAAATCGAACACCTGCCTGTAGCTGATAATTCAGTAGACACCATTATGTCCAATTGTGTAATCAATCTGTCACCAGATAAACAACAGGTTTTTAATGATGCTTATCGAATTTTAAAAAGTGGTGGCCGTTTAGCTATTTCAGATGTCGTTAGCAGCACCGAGTTACCTGATGAAATTAAAAACGACAACCAACTTTACTCTGCATGCGTAAGTGGTGCTTCAAGCATATCTAACTTAAAAATAATGATGCAAAAAGCCGGTTTTAAAAACATCAAAATTGAACCAAAAAACGACAGCCGTGAATTTATAAAAGACTGGGCACCGGGTAGCAATATTGAAGATTATGTGGTTTCAGCGAACATTCAGGCCACTAAGTAATTCACAATTTAAATACATCTGCATCCATCATACAAATGCTGATGTATTTAATTTATGTAATAACCAGATATATTAATTAAACAATGTATCAAAAGGGCTATTAACCAGAAGTCCTGGTTTATTTAATACATGTGTATATATCATTGTTGTTGATACATCTGCATGACCTAACAATTCCTGAACCGTTCTTATATCTGAACCCGACTCTAATAAATGCGTAGCAAATGAATGACGTAAGGCGTGACAATTAACACTCTTTGAAAGCCCTGCCTGATCTGCAGCTTTTTTTATTTTCTTCTGTAAATTATTCTCATAAATATGATGTCGTCGAACCGCACCTGTACGTGGATCAATAGAGTGCTTAGTGGCAGGAAAGACATATTGCCAACGCAACTCTTTAGGCGCATTAGGATACTTTCTAGCCAAAGCATCAGGTAAATAGACATCACCATAACCAATAAGTAAATCTTGCTTATGTAATTTAGCGACATCATTAATCTGATTTCTCAAATCTTCAAACAAACCATCGGGCAAAGGCACCACCCTGTCTTTTTTACCTTTACCATTTCGAATAATTATTATTTGATGGTCGAAATCAATATCACAAACACGTAAACGAATACACTCCATTAAACGCATACCAGAACCATATAACAAACCTGCCATAGTTCTGTATAAATTATTATCTAATGCATTAAATAATAGCATAATTTCATTTTTTGATAATACAACCGGCAACCGTTTGGGTTTTTTAGAACGTTTATATCCACCCAAATCATCCACATTAAGTTTGAGCACATGTTTAAAAAGAAAGATCACTGAATTGAGAGCAACATTCTGAGTATTAGCAGCAACATGACGTTTAACAACAAGATATTCTAGAAATGGCACAATATGTTCTGGCAATATATCATCACTTGATTTAAAGGAGTGAAATAATAAAAACCGAGCAACCCAACCAGAATACGCCTGTTCTGTACGAATTGAATACTGTCGCATCCTGATTTCTATAACCAGGCGTTCAAAAAGACGGAATGCTGCAATACAGCCTCTCGCACAGCCGACTTTTCACTTGCAGAAACCCTCACATTCAGTATACCAGACACATCAGTTGCATTGCCAAGATCAACTGTTAAACCGCAAGCCGCAGTAGAATTAAAGGATGATAAATTCAAATCCCATAAAAATTCATCAGCCCAGTCTGGTTTAACTAACTCTGAAAATAAAATACGAACAGAATCAACAAGCTTTAAGAACTGCTTATCTTTAAATTGTAATTTTCCAGCTATCCCCGCAAGGTACTTATATAGATCATCTGGCGTAAACTCTATTAATCGCTTATCAGGGCATGCAGCTATTAAAGCCTTCACACAAGAAATATAATACTTGTGGTCTGCGTCACTAACACCGTATGCTTTTGTTTTTAGTCGATATTTTGACCAAAACCTCGAATAAATATCATCCATAACACATATCCTTAATTAATCATTGCAAATATACACCGCATAAGATTATCATTCCCTAAAAGAATACTTGTCAACAGGAATAGCTGGATTTATAGATACCCCTGACAATTATGTAATTCTAGATACTTAACTGTTATATTCGCGGAATTCTAAAAATGTTCGTTAATTAAAAACCTATTTAAATAAGTAGTTACATCTACTATAAAAGAGACCATAAGAGCGTGAAACACT
>JAPHRB010000124.1 GCA_026197015.1 Gammaproteobacteria bacterium
AATAAACACTCAAAATAAAAATAATATTCAATTTAACTTAAGTCATTCCGGCAATCTAGCCATACTTGCTGTGTGCAGATATCATTCTGTAGGTATAGATACTGAACACGCTGAGAGAAAGGTAGATTGGCGGGGAATTAGCAAACGCTTTTTCACAACTAATGAACTGCAACAGCTCGATAAACTCACTGAAGCAGAACAAAAACAGGCTTTTTTCCAGATCTGGACACGCAAGGAAGCACATATGAAAGTTACCGGACAGGGGTTATATCTCGCCCCCTCTCAATTTGAAGTAAGTGTGCCACCACAGAACGCATGTTTTATTCAAAACCTAAAAAATAAAGATGATAATTTTTATAAAATGCAGGACATACTATTGCCGGAAATGTTTAAAGATTACTACGCCTGTTTGTCAGCTGATTTTGACTACACCGAAATCACTCAATTTATACATTCATAAATAAAACAGACTACGTATTAACAGTTTATTTGTTTCGCCCGTCACTCCCCTGTTATTTAAGTAATAACAAAACCAATAAAATAATAACAAAAATCAAAATTAAACCACCTATTAACATGGCAGCATTTTTTTCCTGTTTTTCTTTTATGTTATCTTCTTCTACAATTTTATGTATATCTTTAATTACTTTATCTGCAACCACGCGTTGAATATTTTTCTGTTGTTTGTCCATATCACCTACCTGTCAACTTACTGATTTAACTAAAACCACAGAAATATTATCTATACCCCCGTTATCATTAGCTTTAGTAATCAACTCATCTACAGTAGCTTCTAATTGTTGATTGCTGGAAAGTATATGCTGAATTTGCGCATCGGAAACACAGTTAGTTAATCCATCTGAACACAATAAATAACTGGTTTGATTATCAAAACCTAAACGACTAACCTGCACATCTGGTTCAGAAGTTAAACCCAAAGCCTGACTAATCATATGATGCATCGGACTAGTTTCAAACTCATGCTGATTAATTTTTCCTTCATTTAACAATTTTTGTAACATTGAATGATCTTCAGTTATTTGAAGCAGGGCATTATCTGTAAACTGATAACACCTTGAATCACCCAGATAACTAACAACACATTCATTTTTATGAAATAACATGGCGACAACAGTTGTTGCCATATTATTTAAATCTATATTTTCCTGTTGCTGCTTTATAAGTCGGGCATTTGTTTCAAAAACAGCATGCGACAATGTTAACTCTAACCAGTCGGAGCCGTATCCTCCACCACTGTGCGCCTGTAATACAGATTTTTCTACATATTCATGGATACTATCGACGGCTAGTTTACTCGCCACTTCACCGCCTTTATGGCCGCCGACACCATCCGCAACAACGAGTAACACAACATCACTATGCTCAAAGTCTGACATCAAAATACTGTCTTCATTTTGAGTCCGTACTTTCCCTCTGTCGGTACCACCTGCATAACTAATTATTATCTTTCCATCCGTCATAATAAATCCAGTTTTCCCGTTCAATCAGCTAATAAGACATATCTTGCTATTAAGCTGATGGCATTCCCCTGTTTAAAGCTTCCGCCATTTCAGCACCACTTGCATAACGTTTAGTGGTTTTCTTTTGCAGAGCTTTATTTGTAATTCTGGTAGCACTAGCCGGTAATTCTGGTCTTAAATCTCTTATCGACTTATGTTTTTCATTGGTAATTTTATACGCCAGATTTCCAAGACTATCCGCATCAAAAGGCAATTTTCCTGTTAATAACTGATACATGCTTGCACCCAGAGAGTACAGATCGGCCTGACCATCAACACGTGATCCGGTCATCTGTTCTGGCGCCATATAAGAAGGACTTCCCATAAAACTACCGGTACGTGTTTTTACTGAGTCGGTTATTCGCGCTATACCAAAGTCAGTAATTTTAATTTGCTGATCTTTTGGGTTATACATTATATTCCCGGGTTTAATATCACGGTGCACTATATTCTGACTATGCGCATAATCAAGTGCTTCAGCCACCACCTGTAAGATACGATAAACTTCTCGCACTCCAAGCAACTTGTTTTTCTGTGTGAATTCAGATAACGGCACACCCTCTACATAATCCATGGCAATAAATGCAAAACCTTCCTCTTCGCCAACATCATAAACCGTCACTATATTATTATGAGATAAGCGACCCGCTGCCTCAGCTTCTCGAAAAAAACGTGATTTCACTGATTTCAATTCAGCTTCGCTAAACTGAGTGTAATCGAGAGTTTTAATGGCGACCTTTCTATTTATTTTTGGGTCTTTTCCTAAATAAACAACGCCCATAGCACCCCGCCCCAGCTCTTTCTCTATCTTATAACGGCCAAATTCAGGCAGCTCCATTTCTGGCATTACTAATGTTTTCTGCGCTTGCGAGGGGGACAAAACCTCTGTTCTAGTTGCAGAAAAACCGCTTATTGAACTAAGTCGTTTATCTATATCTTTATATTTCTTTTTACGTAGATTAATTTCTGAATAAATTTGTAAAGCTCTATCATACTGACGTTTACGTTCAAAACTTAAACCTATTTCATATAAATCAGATAAAACCTCCTCATTACCTCTACATTTTAACAAACTGGTTATAGCCGTTTCAAAATCACCTTTTTCATACTGGTAATGGCCTAACTGAAACCAGGCGTCATCCTGCTTTTGTGAAAGCTCATTTAAAATTTTCTGGCCAGACAAATATACATATACTGATATTTGCCCCAGAACTAATAATAACAGCAAGTTTATAGTTGGCCACCATACACCGTTTAAAATTAGCAATACCGGTTGTGCCGAAATCGTAGCTAAAATAATAAATGCACCCAGAAAAACACCACTGGTTTTTGAGACTAATGGCAATAACCATAAAAGATATATAACAATAACTAACATAAGTGCAGGTAAAACCCACCAGCTATGCGCGGGGGTATAATACACCGCACCTGCATTAATACTGCTTAATGAATCTGCTAGTGCCTGTAATTGCTGTTCATCCTGACCAATTAAAATAATTTTATTTTTAAAATATGACTTTGACTTCGCCTCGGCCGCTTCAACCGATAATATATTTATATGCGTATGCCGATTCGTTAACTCAGAAAAATAGTTAAATACCTTTCCAGACATGCCTGTATTCAGCTGGCTAATACCCAGATCTATTTTGCCTGCCTCATTCCAGACTATTTTTTTACTCTTTTGAAACTCACCAAATAACGCCAGGCTCAAATCAGGTAATGTGTAACTCTGATCAGGCGAATACCAGATCAGCGCATTATCACCTTGCGATCGATAGTCGAATGGAAATACTCGATAAGGTAATTCGGTTTTAGTTAATCTGAAGGGCTTTGACTGCGGTAAAAACAATGAAGGTATATATTGTCTCCAGCCATCCTGATAAATAAGTGACTGGCTATACGAGATATTTTTATGCTGCTGCGGTATATTTGAATATTGGGTTAAAAACACATTCTGATTTTCTAACATCCAGGCAAGTTTATTTCTTTCACCTTCTGTCGGTTTCCAGAGATCCTCTTCATCCTGTTTAGCCTGATCCTGTGCTCTGCTTATATTCTTCTCGTTAGTTTCTTCCTGCACAAAGTCCATTTGTGGAAAATCATCAGTAAGCCATACAATTTCAGCTGCTTTAGACTTACGTAACTTGCGCAGTAAAAACCTGAATTCCTGAATACCCTGAGGTTTTTGCAACCAGGCTTCATCGAGCTTAATAACCCGCATATCTTTTGACTCTGTTTGCGCAGGCAGTAAATAACTTGCAAATCGAAACATCTGCGCATCTAACCAGCGTACAGTGCTATTTTGAGGAGATAATAAAGCCAGCAAAAAGCATATGAGGATAAAAAGAGAGAAATAGAGTCTGCGGTGTTGATTCAAAATATATACTTATTTATAGTTATAATTAGTAAGCTTATTTATAGCAGATTTTAGGGGGCTATTGCAAAAATTGCGAAGCTTAAATGCATATGTTTTTTAAAACTGCGGCCATCTTGATCTTTAGCAATATCAGTAGTTATTAATAAACCAGACAAACAATCAATCGATATGATTAATCGCCCCCGGCTGAAGACATGACAGGCAACAATATAAGCTGAATTATCCACTACATAACGCGCTTACTGACTGACAGGGCATTGGCGTAAGCTGCTGCTCTCAATGCTTTTGTAGCAGCCTTTCGCGGTTAGCGCAAATCTAAAGTATGCCGCCTGAAATCAGTCTTACAGCATAGTTCAGTTAATGCGCCACTAATGAAATTTCGTAAATTTAAACGCTTGAATGAATTTTGAATAATTATTTTTAAAACATTAAAGATAGTGAAAAATATCTCATACTCAGACAAAAGATATCGCTCTACACACTCAACTTACGTCATTACATGCGAAAACTTACACAAAACAACTACCGTAAATATCGTCTATTATTAAAATAACATGTAACTAAATAACACCGTAAGCATCTATAGTTAATACTCACTAATGTATACGACACAATAAACAGCTTACGATATTATTAATGAGGCTTATCGAATGAATAACGATAAGACGCGACGTGTGGCCTTCGTTTGTGGTAGATGTACAGCATTTTCTAACGAAGCCACAAGTCGAAGTATATAATCGTTTTACACGGGTGGTAGCATGGGCGTTACTGCCATCCTGGTATGTTATTAATTTTTTTTAAGGGACAAAGATATGAAACCACCTGTACGAATAGCCGTCACCGGCGCTGCTGGCCAAATTGGTTATGCGATGCTGTTCAGAATATCTGTAGGTTATTTTCTGGGCGACGATCAACCTGTTATCTTACATTTGCTTGAAGTACCTGCCGCCATGGATGCCGTACGTGGTGTGCAGATGGAACTGGAAGATTGCGCTTTCCCGTTATTACACGACATTATTGTCACCGCCGACGCTGATATTGCTTTTCGCGATGTTGATTATGCCTTTCTGGTTGGCTCAAAACCACGCGGCCCCGGCATGGAGCGTAAAGATTTAATACAGGAGAACGGTCAGATATTTGCGCCACAGGGCAAAGCGATTAATGAGCAGGCATCACGCGACATTAAAGTGCTGGTGGTAGGTAATCCAGCCAACACAAATTGTTTAATCGCAATGAGTCATGCACCGGATATTAATCCACGCCAGTTTACTGCCATGACCCGACTGGACCATAATCGAGCTAACGCTTTACTCGCTCAAAAATGCGGACTGTTAGTCAACGATATTTGTCATCTTGCGGTTTGGGGAAATCATTCATCAACCCAATACCCTGACATTAGCCACGCAACTGTTCGTGGTCAGTCGGCGCTGGATCTGGTAAGCGAAGACTGGGTTCGAGACGTATTCATCCCAACTGTACAACAACGCGGTGCTGCAATCATTAAAGCACGCGGCTCATCCAGTGCGGCCTCAGCAGCCTCAGCAGCACTGGATCACATGCGCGACTGGGTACGAGGTAGTGCCAGCCATGACTGGTGCAGCATGGCCATACCCAGCGACGGTAGTTATGGTATTAGCGAAGGCATCATCTATTCTTTTCCTGTGACTTGTGAAAATGGTGATTACCAGATAATACAGGGTCTGGATATCAGTGAATTTAGTCAGCAAAGAATGACACTCTCTGAACAGGAATTACTGGAAGAGCGCGAAGCCATTAAACACCTGTTGTTATAAAACGTTTAGTACGCTGAATATCTGCAAAATTGATTAGTTTAATTGTTTACAGCCTCGTTATACGACTGAATATTAAAGGCCACTACAATGCTAAATAATGAAGCTGTTAGATATTTGGGAGTTATCCACACGAATTATCTTAAACCACAAATAGCTACATAGTTACCCGTCATGTAAAACATATAAATACAAATTAGTAAAACTTGTTACTTTTTTAAGGAGATAGTTATTATGGCGACACCTACTCATACCAGTAATGATGCTACGCCAACAGTGACGTTAATTGACAACCAGAGTCAAAAGCGTATTGAGCTGGCAGTATTACCAAGTAATGAAGGCCCAGATGTCATTGACGTTCGTAACCTGTATCGTGACATGAATTATTTTACCTATGATCCGGGTTTCACTTCCACCGCAAGCTGCGATTCTGCTATTACTTTTATTGATGGTGAAAAAGGTATTTTATTACATCGTGGTTATACAATTGAAGAACTGGCATCACGTAGTGATTTTCTTGAAGTCGCTTATCTTCTGATACAGGGCGAATTACCTAATAAAGAACAACGACAAAAATTTGATGCTGAAATTCAATTACACACCATGGTCGATGAACAGTTAATTAGCTTTTATAATGGCTTTCGCCGCGATGCACATCCGATGGCTATCATGGTTGGTGTGGTCGGCGCATTATCCGCCTTCTACCATGACAGTCTGGATATCAATGACCCGGCCCAATGTCATTTAGCATCGATGCGACTAATTTCAAAAATGCCAACGATTGCAGCCATGGCTTATAAATACACAATGGGGCAGCCTTTTGTTTATCCTGATAACGAACTTTCCTATGCTGAAAATTTTTTACGCATGATGTTCTCTGTACCGGCTCAGGAATATGTACCTAATCCTGTATTGTCACGGGCTCTTGACCGAATTTTTATTTTACATGCAGACCATGAACAGAACGCTTCAACCTCAACGGTACGTTTAGCCGGTTCATCACAGGCCAACCCTTTCGCCTGTATTGCAGCGGGCATCGCATCGCTTTGGGGACCCGCACACGGCGGCGCAAATGAAGCCGTATTGAATATGCTGGATGAAATTGGTCATAAAGATAATATTCATGAATTTATCGCCCGCGCCAGAGATAAAAATGACCCTTTTCGATTGATGGGTTTTGGTCATCGAGTCTACAAAAATCACGACCCGCGCGCACAGGTGCTGAGAGAATCTGCACATGAAGTGTTAACAGAACTGGGCTCAACAGAACAACCCTTGTTCGAACTGGCAATGGAACTGGAACGCATAGCACTGGAAGATGATTATTTTATTGAAAAGAAATTATTCCCCAATGTTGATTTTTACTCCGGCATTATTCTTAAAGCCATGGGCTTCCCGACATCGATGTTTACCGTACTATTTGCTCTGGCACGTACTGCCGGCTGGGTATCGCAATGGAACGAAATGATTAATGAACCGGTACATAAAATTGGCAGGCCCCGACAACGTTATATAGGTCATGGGCTACGTGAGTATGAGCTTCCCCCAATAAAACGGTCG
>JAPHRB010000057.1 GCA_026197015.1 Gammaproteobacteria bacterium
TCAATGGCTTCAAAATCGGGAAGGTAATTCGTATCCGCGGTTGTATTATAAAAGTAGGGCTCAGCGCCAGCTAAAATAGCTGCCCCTTCATAAATCTGATAAAACGGATTTGGCATACAAACCAGTGCCCCGCCCCGGGTACTGGTTTCTCGGTTGACCATGGCCTGTGCAAAAGCAAACAGGGCTTCGCGGGTACCATTTACAGGTAATACATTCTTTTCTATATCAAGGCTATTCGACGGGAGTTTAAAACGCCGAACCAGCCAGTTTGCAATAGACTGTCGTAATTCTGGTGTACCCCTGGTAAGCGGGTAATTGGCTATTTTAGCCAATGAGTTGACCAGCTCTTCAAGCACGAATGCAGGCGGCTCATGTTTGGGCTCACCAATTGATAAAGCGATATGGCTCAGCGCATTATTGGGCGAGATGCCTGCCTTGAGCTCAGCCAGTTTTTCAAAAGGATAAGGATGTAGTCGATTGAGATCAGGGTTCATGTAAAATGCAGTTAATTACTAAGGCTGTTAAATGGCGGCTCATTATACTCAAAACTGGAGACGAAGTGGCTGTTTTATCTATTCATCATGTAAGTTTGGTTGTAGCTGATACTCAGCAGGCGGTTTCATTTTATACTCAGGTCTTAGGCCTGGAGGTATGTGAGGAGCGCCCGCCCCTCGGTTTTGCGGGTGCATGGTTAACAGTGGGGCATCAGCAAATTCATCTACTTGAAGTTGAAAACCCTGATCCGGTTAGTAATAGACCTGAACACGGCGGCCGAGACCGGCATCTGGCGATGACAGTGACAGATTTGACTGAAATAGAACAGAAGCTGATTTCTCTCGATATTTTCTATACTAAAAGTCGTTCAGGCCGCGTCGCACTATTTTGTCGCGATCCAGATGGTAATGGTATAGAGCTAATAGAATCAAGGGGTTAGGCTGTTTTTATGGCTATTGAGTTCTGGAAAAATAAACCCTTAACAGAAATGAGCGATGAAGAATGGGAGTCTCTGTGTGATGGCTGTGCGCGTTGCTGTTTATTAAAACTTGAAAATGAAGATACTTCAGAATTGTTTTTTACCAATGTCAGTTGTCATTTATTAAATATCGAAGAATGTCGTTGTAAGGACTATCAAAACAGAAAATTTCTGGTTCCAGAGTGTTTATTAGTGAAAAACATGGCTTTGTCAGAATACAAGTGGTTGCCTGAAACCTGTGCATATCGATTATTGTCAGAGAATAAACCCTTGCCTGGGTGGCATCCATTAATTTCAGGTGATAAAAATAGCGTTAAACAGGTAGGTATTACGGTAGATGGCTTTGCGGTATCTGAAGATTTTATTCACCCTGAGCAGTTAGAAGACCATGTTATCAACTTACCTTTGCCTGACGAATGATTTATCCACACATTGAGTATTGTTGAAATAATTTTATAAGCTCTTGATATTAAATAAAATTGTTGTATCTTCATGGTATCACTACAGGAATTCTAATGAGCAGAGATACCACACCAAACACGATCTATTTAAAAGACTATAAACAACCAGCGTACTGGATTGATTCAATCAGTTTGCATTTTGAACTAGGTGAAGATGAAACGCGTGTTGTATCTGAGATGGAAGTGCGCAGAAATATGGACCTGCAGGGTCCGAATATTCTTGAGCTGGATGGAGAGGATCTGCTTCTAGGTTCTATACTGATTAATGATAAAGCCTTAAGTGACGGTCAGTTTAGTGTAACAAACGAAGGTTTATGGATTCCAGATGTACCTGAGCAGTTTACCCTGCAAATAGAAACCTTTATCAAGCCGCAACTTAATACATCTCTTGAAGGTTTGTATAAATCATCGGGTAATTTCTGTACCCAGTGTGAAGCTCAGGGTTTCCGCAAAATCACTTATTACCTTGATCGGCCAGATGTTATGGCTAAATTCACTACCACTATTGTTGCCGATAAAAGCAGATACCCTGTATTACTCTCAAATGGTAACCCGGTAGATACAACTGATTTAGAAAATGGTAAACACAGTGTTACCTGGGAAGATCCGTTTAAAAAACCCTGTTATTTGTTTGCCCTGGTGGCGGGTGACTTAGAGTGTATTCAAGATACGTTTGTGACTATGAATAAACGTGAGATAGACTGTCGTATTTATGTAGAAGCCCATAATACAGATAAGTGTGAGCATGCCATGCTTTCGCTTAAAAAATCGATGAGGTGGGATGAAGATACATTTGGTCGTGAATATGATTTAGATATTTATATGATTGTCGCGGTAGATGATTTCAATATGGGCGCGATGGAAAATAAAGGTTTGAATGTATTTAACTCCAAGTATGTTCTGGCGCGACCAGATACAGCAACGGATACCGATTTTATAAATATTGAAGCGGTTATCGGGCATGAGTATTTTCATAACTGGAGTGGTAATCGTGTTACCTGTCGTGACTGGTTTCAGTTAACCTTGAAAGAGGGCTTTACGGTATTTCGTGATCAGCAATTCACTTCTGATATGAACTCGGCTTCAGTAAAACGTATTGATGATGTAAATGTCTTACGCACCAGACAGTTTGCTGAAGATGCCGGGCCTATGTCACATCCTATTCAGCCAGCCTCATATGTAGAAATAAATAATTTTTACACCGTAACGGTTTATAACAAAGGCGCAGAAATCATTCGCATGATTCATACCCTGCTGGGAAAAGAAAACTTTCGCAAAGGTACGGATTTGTATTTTGATCGTCATGATGGTGAAGCGGCGACAACTGAAGACTTTGTAAAAGCAATGGAAGATGCCAGTAAAATCGACTTAACTCAGTTTCGTCGCTGGTATAGTCAGGCGGGTACTCCGCAACTGGATATACAGTCTAATTATGATGCAGCAGAAAAACGCCTAAGTTTAACGGTTAAACAATCCTCAAAGTTAGATAGCAATAAACCATTTCATATTCCACTAAGTTTGAGTTTAATTAATGCACACGGCGAAGAAGTTAAATCCGCTGCACAAATAGCCAGTATCATCCAGCCTGAACAGGTAATTGAATTTAATAATGTAGATGAGAATACAGCTGTTTCTGTATTACGAAATTATTCTGCTCCCGTGAAATTAAATTATCCATTAAATAATGAACAGTTGGCTTTTCTTGTGGCAAATGATAGTGATGAGTTTAATCGTTGGAATTGTGCACAGGAATTAGGTTTAAACATAATGCTGGCACTGGTTGAAGATGATCAGCAAGGTAAAAAACTGCAACTTGATAGCTTTTTTATTAGTACTCTAAAACAGGTGTTAATTGATGGTTCGCTGGATAAAGCTTTGGCAGCAAGAATTTTAAGTTTGCCCAGTGAAGATTATATGGGGCAAAACATGTCAACAATTGATGTTGACGCTATTTATCGTGTTAGAGAGTTCTGCAAACAAACACTTGCATTTGAATTGATGGATGAATTTGTTGAAGTTTATAAACGCTGCCAGGATAGCGAATACTTACTGACCCCTAATGCAATGGGGCAGCGTAGTTTAAAGAATATTTGCCTTTCATATATGATGTGTAGTCAGACTGAAACTGCAAAAAAAGCCACCGTTGATATGGCGTTGGAGCAGTATAAAAATGCAAATAATATGACAGATCAAATATCAGCTTTACGTTGCCTGGCTCATTATTCTGAGAGTGATGGTCGTCAGGCACTATCTGATTTCTATGAGCAGTGGAGTGACGATTCTCTGGTTATTGATAAATGGTTTATTGTGCAGGCCACAGCTACTGGCGTAAACGCCTTTCAATCAGTGCAGTCACTATTAGAGCATGAGGCTTTTGATTTAAATGTGCCAAATCGGGTGCGCTCATTAGTGGGTGCATTTAGTCAGTCGAATGCAGTTGAGTTTCATCACTTGTCAGGGCAGGGTTATGAGTTTCTGGCAGATATCGTTATTAAGTTAAATAAAACCAATCCACAGATTGCAGCTCGTCTTTTATTACCTTTAATACAGTGGAAAAACTATGCTGCCAATCGTCAACTGATGATGAAGGCCCAGCTACAGAGGATATCTGAAACACCTGATCTGGCAAAAGATGTGTTTGAAATAACAAATAAAGGTCTTTCGGCTTAGAATTAAATATAAACCTGAAGAGAAGGAGAGCGTTTAAAATATAAATTGTATTGTGTTTACCAGGGTTGATTTCAGCAGAATTTATTTGTTGTGCTATGCTCCTACCATTAGAGTATATTGCGGATTGCAATATTTTAAATATTAAAATAAAAATAAATAATAATAAACTATGACAAATTCCAGCGGTTCATCTGGCGACATTACCGATTTAGGCAATGATTCAAAGCTAGAGCAAACACCTGTTATTTTAATTGCAGATGATGATCCATCTATACGTTTAGTGCTGAAGCACTCTATGGAGCAAAGTGGGTATCATGTAATTGAAGCCGCTAATGGCCTTGAAGCGGTTCAGGCTGCGATTAGAGAGATTCCCGATTTGATTTTAATGGATGCCGTTATGCCTGTAATGGATGGCTTTCGTGCAACTGAGGAAATTAAAAAAATTAGTGGCTGTCAGGAAACGCCGATATTAATGGCCACCTCCCTGGATGATGACCAGTCTGTTGCCAGGGCTTTTGATGTAGGGGCCTGCGATTATATTACCAAACCATTTAACTGGTCTGTGTTAAAACACAGAACCTCACGAATGTTATTTGCCGCACATGCGGAGCGAAAAATTCGTCACCTTGCATATCATGATGTACTCACCGGTTTGCCAAATCGAATGTTGTTTATGGATAGAATTGACCAGGCTATCTCCAGAGCACAGCGTGAAAATGGAAAGTTTGCAATTTTATATATAGATATTGATCATTTTAAAGTTATTAATGATTCCATGGGGCATGCTGCGGGTGATCAGCTGTTGAATATAGTGTCACAACGTTTAACTGAAACTTTACGTAAAACAGATACAATCGCCAGGTTGGGCGGAGATGAATTCACAATTATTATTGAGGATCTGGATGAAGCCGAGTCAGTTGTGCTGGTTGCAAAAAATATACTGGCTACTCTGGACAAGCCGGTGGAAATTTTTGAAAAAGAAGTGCATATTGGTGGCAGTATCGGCATAGCACTATACCCTCAGGATGGTGAAACTTTTGGTACATTATTAAAAAATTCTGACACGGCCATGTATAAAGCAAAAGAGTTAGGTAGACAAACCTTTCAGTTCTATGAACATGAAATGAGTTTAAAGGCCATGCGCAGGCTTGATCTTGAAAATCAAATTCGAATTGCTTTAAAAAATGAAGAGTTTCTAGTTTATTATCAACCAAAGGTTAATCTGCTTTCAGGCCAATGTCAGGGTATGGAGGCACTTGTTCGTTGGCAGCATCCTGAAAAAGGTATTATAACACCTGATGAATTTATACCGATTGCAGAAGAGACAGGTTTAATTGTTCAGCTTGATGAGTGGGTCATGCATACAGCGTGTCAGCAATTTAAAACATGGGAAGCAGCGGGTTACCCTGTGAATAATTTATCTGTAAATATATCCGCTCGACATTTTAAGGAAGGTAGTTTACTTCAACACTGTAAAAAACTTATTGAAGATATGCAGATACTACCCAGGTATATTGAAATTGAATTAACAGAAAGCGCATTGGTTGATAACTATAACAGTGCAAAAGAAATACTACATGAAATTCATGAGATGGGTATTCGCATCGCTTTAGATGATTTTGGTACGGGTTATGCGTCGATGTCGTATCTTAAAGAGTTTCCTTTTGACACAGTAAAGCTTGATCGCTCATTTGTTCAGGGTGTAGCAGAAGATGTCGAAGATAGCGCCATAGTGATAGCTATGATTCAACTGGCAAAAGCCTTAAATTTAAACATGATTGCTGAAGGTGTTGAAACAGAATTACAAAAACAGTTTCTTACAGATCATGGTTGTGTTTTTGGGCAAGGTTATCTTTGGTCAAAGCCGCTAGCTGCTAACGATTTTCAACGAATGTTTTTTAGTTAAGATTTGTGAGTTGTTTTTAAGATGGAGTCATTTTAGCTTTCTGTTTTGTAAAACCTCATATGCAGCAACCGTAACAATGCTTGCGATCGAAAGTATTATGACTGATAGTATTACGATATATCTTGTCTCATAAACTTTTTCTTGTTCATTAACTTTCCTGTTTTTAACAGCTTTAGGTTTTTCGATATTGGCCTGCGGTGATTGCTTAAGTGTTTCAGTTTCTATTTTTCTGGTTAGTGACTGATATATAGAGTTGTCAGCGCCGCTGCTTTGCAATTCGCGTTGCATGTTTTTGTAGGCCTGCTTTGCTTCTTCTTTGCGCCCGGCTTTTTCTAACTGATCAATGTTGCTCCAGTGCAAATACCAGTAATAACTATCATTCTCTCCATTACCTCCTAGCGCTATTTCGTTTTTTGTTGCTTCGATTTTTAAATCTTCTGGCAAGCTATGCTTCATTGTGCTGAATATTGAAGCACTTAGCTGGTTGTCTGGTGACTGAGCCAGTTGAATCGATTTTTTGAATGCTTCATTGTTTTGTTTCATATGACTGCTTGCTAAAGGCAGGTTTTTTTCTTCAGTATAATATGAAGACATATTTATATGGTGGAGACCCTTAATAAACCAGAAAACAGCATTGTTTACGTTAATCGTGCTAAGTTCATTTAGTTTGTTATCTAACCCCAGTAGCTCTATTCGCTGTTGTGTCAGTGGTAAGTTTATATCTTCACTGTAATACTCAGTTACTCTGTTGGCGATTGACTCATCTATAACAGGCTCGACTTGAAACTGTTCTATAAAACGACTGTCTGCCAGACACATTGAAATTGATAAGGGTATACTGCATATTATGCAGATCAATAAAGTACTAAATTTAATATTTAATATTTGCATGTAAGTGGTCCGCTTTATCAAACGCATCGGGTATGCCGTTTGCAGGTTCAATGTCCTGTTTAAATTCTCTTGTTGTCATTGGTCTGCCGTTAGACTCAAGTTGCCAGTATGCGTTTATGTCGGCTTTATTTTCTTCCAGCGCATTCCATAATATCCAGTAACCAATAGCGGATTGTCGCGAATTGGCGGGTGCCATAATGATTAGATCGACAGCCCCGCCTCGTTGGTGAATACCATTTACTGCATTGCTGTACCATTCGTTGCGTTCAGGGTTTCGCCAGCCACTAGAAACCCATAATTTGTTATCTGGAATATTTAATTTTTTTATCTGTAAATCATAAAATGAATTTTCAGATTTAAGTTTATTAAGGCTATTGGTATAAGCGCTGTTTATTTTTTTTGCCAGATCTAACATACCGTCATTGATGATTAGTTTGTATTGACTCTCGGTTAATGGGTTTCCGGCTAACTGTTCTGGCTTGTCAGGAATACTGCTAATTTCATGCCGTTTGGGAACTGGAATATCTCCATTGCCACCACGGCCGTAACGTTTTATATCATAATGATTAATGTACTCCTGTCGAATCATATCAATACGATCCATGCTGAGGGTTGCCGTATGTGTGCCAATTGTTTTGCCGTTATCCAATATAGTTAAGGTGACGAGATATGAAAATTTTGGATTGTATTTTTTCTCGTCTATATTTCGGGTTCCACCTCCGTATTTTCTTCTCTTTCCCTGGGGACCCTTACCTTTTTTATATATTGCAGGTTGATGTGAAAATGGTGCAGGTCTGAATATAAGCTGTTGCCTGTTTTTGACGTTAGTGTTAAGTAGCTTTGATTGCCAATGGTATCCTGAGCTTAACATACGACCATTGCCAGTAAACTCTGAGAGTAATTTAATTGTTCCATGTTGTTTGTCTTGTACCTTGATGTCCCATTTTAGCAATTGATTCGGGCTGATTTTATCGGTGAATTTTATAACGAAAGGGGTTTGTTGACTGATTATACTTTGCTTGCTGGAGTGTTTAATACCCTGTTTGATGAACGAACCTTTTTTGATAATAACAAATGACTGTATATTATTGCTCTCAGTGTCGGCTGAACTGATCACAGATAAATGCCTGGAAAAAACTTCAGCCTGACTATGATTTGCCGGGTTTATTAGCACTAATAAACTTATATATAAGAGTAATCGTCTGATTTTGGAGTCCCGTATTTTTTCTCACAATCTGAGCTTACGCATGAGATATAGCTCAAGCATATGCTTTTATCAAGTTTTGCTTAAAAAATGAGGTCTTAATGTGAAACAACACAAGGTTTACTAACCGGGTTTAATGCCAGATCGCATGTTAGAAAAATAGAGCCTGTAACATTACCCGAGCCGTATCGATTATTTGAATATAAAGTGTATGTTTGCTCATTGTATATGGCACATAATGTCCATTCGTCTAGTGCATAATTTACAAAAGGTGTATATGTGTAATCTTCTGTAGCTGCCTTTAGAGTAAATTCTCCCAGCGCATTAGTGGTAGTAAATTTTTTGCCTTTAAGGCAAAGTTTGTCATTGGCTGAAAGGCTTAAAATTATTTTTGCGTTTTCAATGGCTTCACCGCTGAATTTTAATGAGCCATCAAAATGCGGGCTTTTGCTACGAGTCTGGCTTGTGAAACTGCAGTTATTTAATATAAGCAGACAGGCAGTAATAAAAACGAAAGTTATTTTATTTGACATAACTAATTCCAGAATTAATTTATATTTGCGTGTGTAACGTACGTTTCAACTAGGACGAATTCTAAAACTCATATATCCCCAGATAAAAGCAATAATTCCAATTATTAAACCATATAAGTCGTAATATCTAAAATAGAACTTATTAGTCCTGGTTAGTTGTTCTTCGGCAACACCAAAAGCAGCACGAATTTTTCGTGGTATCCAGCCATTTTTTGTGTCGCTAATTTTAACCTGATCCCATCTTAATCCATTTTCTGTTTTAGAATTTATGTATATAAATATTTCACCTTTAGGCAATATGCTGATGATGTGGGACCTTTTACTGGCTTGCATATTTAACTGTGTATTATTCTGCAGTACCTCAACAAATAAATTTGAAGATTCGTAGAGCGGTTCATACCAGCGTTTTTTAAAAGGCAAATCTGTGTAGTGGTTAAAGCTGGCAAATAACAGGAGTGCTAAACCAGCACCAAATAAACCGCTTAAGACTCTAAGCATTGTTCTTGAAATAAAATCAGTGCGAAGCAGATAAATGGCAAAGCCACTTAAGGTGAGTGTTTGTAATAGAAGAATCACCGGGTAATCAGATGGAATATGGCTTGTATTTTGAAACCAGCTGAATGAAAAGCCGGCATCAGCTAATAAAAATCGTAAATAGTGCTGATATATAAAAAACACAGCCATTAAGGAGGTAGCGACATAGGTGATTAATTCCATTTTCTGGCTTCTTAATAAAGGCATTATTGAGTCAGCTTTTATATTAGAAATAAGGTTCTTATGTTCTTGCCAGTTGCAGCTGTAGAGGGCGATGGTTTTACGTTTTCCCGTGAGGTTTAATTCATTGGAAGTAGTCAGTTGAAATTTATCTGAGCTGATACGCGCGCGGGTTGAATGTGTAATGAGTATTTGATTGGCTTCGGCGCTGCTTTCAACTTTTGCTGCTACATTAACTACATCACCAAAAATATCATCATATTCAACGATGCCTTTTCCAGTATGTATGCCTATACGAGTGCGTAAGCTAAAGTATTTGTCTTTGTCTCTTTCAGCAGATAATCGTTGTTGAATAGCAATACCTGCTTTTACGGCATTTTCGGGTTTATTAAATGATGCCATTATGGCATCACCAAGGGTTTTGATTATTTTCCCCTTGAATTTACGTATCACGGGGAAAAGCAGGCGGTTATGTCTATCAAGTAACATGCGGGCATCAACATCACCCCGGCGTTCCCAGTGTCGAGTAGAGTGTTCAATATCTGAAAATAAAATAGTAATTTGTTTTCGAGACTTTTTGATGGCTTCGATGGTACTTTTATCTGTTAACATTGTACTAATTTAAATCTCACGCTTTTAAAGGATACGACAATGCCACACAAACAGAGTCTTCTATATGTTTACTGGTGTTGTTTAGTGCATGCTCGACAATAACTAAAAGGCCAGTAACTAATAAAGAATATAAGGTGCAAATGGGCGGCTGGCAAGATATGGATGAATATAATCGTGTTCGAGAATAAGCGGTGAAAGACAAAGCGCGTACGGAAGATGATGTTAGGGACTGTAATGTTG
Source organism: Gammaproteobacteria bacterium (assembly GCA_026197015.1). Lineage (GTDB taxonomy): Bacteria > Pseudomonadota > Gammaproteobacteria > SZUA-229 > SZUA-229 > SZUA-229. Next base: position 10,205 of record JAPHRB010000057.1, read on the forward strand.
TTGATTGCCCTGAGATGATTCGTAAAAAATAGGCCTAAATTAATAGTCTTGAGTTGCAAGTCAAAAGCCGTAGCGCCTGCGGCGCATTCAGGCTTAAGACTGGCAAATAACTAAGCTTTACCTTGAAGCTGTAAAAGAATATCTTCATTTTCTAAGGTTGAAGTATCCGATGTAATCTCTTCTCCGCGTGCAATATTGCGTAATAAACGCCGCATAATTTTACCTGAGCGTGTTTTTGGCAGGTTATCTGAGTAACGAATCTGGTCAGGTTTGGCGATAGCGCCAATCTGCTCACCTACCCAGGTACGCAGTTCCTGAGTGAGTTCATCATCAATGCCACCTGCAGGCCGCTCACCGCGTAACACAACATAGGCAAAAATGGCTTCGCCTTTGATGTCGTGGGGGTAACCAACTACGGCTGCTTCGGTGACACTTTTGTGAGCCACTAAAGCAGATTCTATTTCCATTGTTCCGAGGCGATGCCCCGATACGTTCAGAACGTCATCAATTCGCCCCATAATCCAGAAGTAACCGTCAGCATCTTTTCGTGCAGAGTCACCCGCCAGATAATACTTGCCACCAAATTTAGGCCAGTAAGTATCAATATAACGCTGATCGTCACCCCAGACAGTGCGCAATAGCGAAGGAAATGGCTTTTTAATAACCAGGAAACCGCCTTTATTTGCCTGAGTGATACTGTTGCCTTCTTCATCAACTACATCCGCATCTATGCCCGGTAGTGCGAGGGTACATGAGCCGGGTTTGGTGGCGACTACACCAGGAAGGGGGGCGATCATATTAGCGCCGGTTTCAGTTTGCCACCAGGTGTCTACGATTGGGCAGCGTTTTTTACCAATGACTTCATGATACCAGATCCAGGCTTCAGGATTAATGGGCTCACCAACTGTTCCTAAGAGGCGTAATGAAGATAAGTCATACTGGTTAGGGTAATCGTCACCCAGTTTCATTAACGCACGAATAGCCGTGGGAGCAGTATAAAATATAGATACTTTATGTGTCTCAATCATTTTCCAGAAACGGCCGGGGTCAGGAACGGTGGGTGCGCCTTCATATATGACAATCGTGCTTCCTGCCGAAAGGGGGCCGTAAGCGACATAAGTATGGCCGGTAATCCAGCCCACATCCGCAGTACACCAGAAGATGTCGCTGTCTTTCAGGTCAAATACCCATTTATTTGTGACTATGGAGCCTAACAGGTAACCTGCGCTTGAATGTTGAATGCCTTTTGGGTTGCCTGTTGAGCCAGATGTATAAAGTAAAAATAAGGGGTGTTCAGAGCTAACCCATTCAGGCTCACACTCGGTGCTTTTTGCGTCAACAACATCGTGCCACCAGAAGTCGCGGTCTATTAGCATCTTAATATCGTGTTTGGTGCGTTGATAAACAATAACTGACTCAATGGTTGGGCAACCACCTTCTAGTGCTTTATCGGTGGCGGCTTTTAATTCAACGATTTTTCCACCACGGGTTCCGCCATCTGCGGTAATCACCATTTTTGCACCGGCATCATTTATACGGTCACGTAACGATCCCGCAGAAAAGCCACCAAATACAACAGAGTGGATAGCGCCTATACGAGCACAGCCCTGCATTGCAATAACCGCTTCTGGCGTCATGGGCATGTAAATAACTACCCGGTCGCCGGCTTTAATGCCGCGCGCTTTTAGTGCGTTGGCAAACTGGTTAACTTCATTGCTAAGTTGCTGGTAAGTGAGTTGGCGTGTATCACCATTTTCACCTTCAAATATAATGGCTGTTTTATCAGCTTTGTCAGACAGGTGGCGATCAATACAGTTGACGGTGACATTGAGTTTGCCATCTGCAAACCATTTAAAGTGAGGTGCGTTACTGTCATCCAGTACTTCCGTGAATGGGGTGTGCCAGTCCAGCATGTCACGGGCCTGATCGGCCCAAAAGCCTTCGTAATCGTCCTCAGCAGCTTTATACAGGGCATCAAACCTGGCCTTGTTGATAACCGCGTTATCAGCAAATTCGCTTGAAGGTGGAAACTGTCGTTCCTCGATTAGAACGGAATCTATATTGTTATCGGACATGCTCGCTCCATTTTCATTTAGTGCTTTTCTTTCGTAACAGGAAGGATACCTTAGAAAATAGCGCAATTGAAGATATAGTCCAGTTTCATTTAGATTTTGTTATTTTGCGTTACTTAAGGGAAGAGCCTTATATTTGGCTAGTGCCATTATATTTTAAAAATCAAGTGTTTTTTAGATCTGAATAATGACGTTATCAACCTGTATTCGTCTGTTTAAGTTGAAGCCATATAAAGAAAGGGTTTAATCAAAACATTAATAACAGGAATCCTCAATTGATTAATTAATGGCATAATATTGATTTTCATACACAGGCATTAAAAATGCTTTACTCAAGTAAAAGTATACCGGCGGTCTTTATTGTTGCTCTAACATCAGCGCAGATGTTTACAGTGGTGCATGCAGATCCTGTAGAGCCTTTGGTATTGCAAAAAATTATGCAGAACATGGGGCAGAATATGCAGTTAATTACCGATGGTATTTCA
>JAPHRB010000003.1 GCA_026197015.1 Gammaproteobacteria bacterium
AAGCAGGTCGAGAAGGGCTGCAGTCTCCTATTGTTAAGTTCTTACCAGATGAAGCCCTGGATGAAATTATTAAACGTAGCGGCACACAGACCGGAGACTTGCTCTTCTTTGGAGCCGGTAATGCCAATATAGTTAATGAGTCGATGGGCGCATTGCGAGTTCAGTTAGGTCATGATCTTGAGCTGGTTTCTCGCGAGTGGAAGCCGTTGTGGGTTGTTGACTTTCCGATGTTTGAGTGGAATGAGCGAGATGAGCGCTGGAATGCACTACATCACCCGTTTACCGCGCCCTCTGGCAGCATAGAAGAGCTGCAGGCCAATCCCGGTGATAGTCTGTCTCGTGCCTATGATATGGTATTAAACGGCTGTGAGCTGGGTGGAGGCTCTGTGCGTATCCATGATACGGCTATGCAGCATAAAGTGTTTGAAATACTCGGTATTAGTGATGAAGAAGCCAACGAAAAATTTGGTTTCTTATTAGAAGCATTAAAATACGGCTGCCCGCCACATGCCGGTCTGGCTTTTGGTCTTGATCGAATGATAATGTTAATGACCGGTGCGAGCTCTATTCGTGATGTAATGGCATTCCCTAAAACGCAGACAGCAGCATGCCTGTTAACCGACGCGCCATCAGGTGTTTCAGCTGAGCAGTTGAAAGAACTGAATATCCGTATTCGAAAACCGGTAGCAGAGTCATAAAGATCAGTCAGCTGTCGTAAGTCAAAACTAAAGGGAGCTCTCCTCTGGAGAGCTCCTTTTTTTAACCTGTGGCTTTCGCTCTGTCTCTTAAGAGATAGTTGAAATTTAACCCTTAGCCCTGATAGTCTATAGTAATCAATTAATCCTCAAAGAAGATAAAAATGAGTGCAGTGGCAATTCAACCCTATGCTTTACTCGATGACGAAGAATGCGAACAACGTATTCTGGCTGCTAAGAAAACATTAGGTGAGCGGCTGGTTATACTAGGGCATCATTATCAGCGTGATGAGGTTTTTCGACATGCTGATTTTTCAGGTGATTCGCTCAAGTTATCCCGTGCTGCAGCTGAGTCTAAAGCGCAGTACATTGTGTTCTGCGGGGTTCACTTTATGGCAGAGGTGGCGGATATATTATCTCGCCCCGAACAGGTATCTATTATTCCTGATATGGCTGCAGGTTGCTCCATGGCGGATATGGCAAATCTGGCAAAGGTAGAAAAAGCCTGGGCAGAGTTATCCAGTGTCCTGGAGCCGGATGAGTGTGTTACACCTGTAACCTATATTAATTCGGCTGCTGATCTGAAAGGTTTTTGTGGTGCTCATGGTGGTATAGTCTGTACTTCAACCAATGCGCGAAATGTGCTCGAATGGTCATTTAAGCAGCGCGAGAAAATTCTATTCTTTCCTGATCAACATCTGGGAAGAAATACCGCAGCAAACATGGGTATTGCCATGGATGAAATGGTGGTATGGGACTATGATCAGGCGTTTGGTGGCCTGACAGTAGAGCAAATTAAAAAAGCTAAAATGATTTTATGGAAAGGTTTCTGCTCAGTGCATCAGATGTTTACGCCTGAACAGATTGATAATTTCAAAGCGAAACATCCTGAAACCAAAATAATCTCACACCCTGAAAGTTCATATGAGGTGTGCCAGAAGTCAGATTATGTCGGTTCTACAGAATATATAATCAATACCATTCGCGATGCAGAGCCAGATACCCGGTGGCTGGTTGCCACAGAGTTGAACCTGGTAAATCGCCTGAAAGACCAGTATGCAGCAGAGGGTAAAAAGGTGCACTTTATGTCACCCACGGTATGCATGTGTTCGACAATGTTTCGTATAGATCCTCAACACCTGGCCTGGACCTTAGAAAATCTGCTGGAGGGTAATGTGGTTAACCAGATTTCGGTGCCGCAAGAAGTGGCCATTAATGCCAAATTAGCACTGGACCGAATGTTAGAGGTTTCTCCTTAAAGTTTCTCTTAGTTGTATTATCCATTTCCAGTAAAGACCTGATACAGAGGTGCAGAGAAATAAAGTTGTTTCATTAGTTATTTATAAATGCTTTTCTCCCTGGCCCTGTGTCACCGTGTCAAATCTATTTAGCTATTAATTTTAATGGTAATCAATAATAGAGGTGACTGTTAGTCTATTAAAGGTATAGGTATAACTATCAGGGCATTAAATAATCCCTTAAAAAGCTTTAAACTTTTGTTTCTTTTAGGTATTTTGTATCTATGAAAGAAGCAGTGGTACTTATACATGGTATTTGGATGAATGGAGCAGAAATGTTTCGTTTACGTCAGCGATTAACCGATGCCGGTTATGAGTGTCATCTGTATCGGTATCCATCATTAAAGAATAGTCCCCGGGATAATGCTGAGGGGCTGCATAAATTTGTGCACTCGATTGACGCGCATGTTGTTCATTATGTTTGTCACTCTCTCGGCGGGCTGGTTTTATTACATCTATTTGACAAACATATTGTTGAAAAGAAGGGCAGAGTTGTTTTTCTCGGTGTGCCAGTCAATGGTAGTCAGGTTGCTCGGCGACTTTCAGGTTCATTTTTAACGCGATGGACAGTCGGCCAAAGTATAAATCATGGATTATTGGGTGATCGGCCGGTATGGAAAAAATGGCGTGATATCGGCGTTATATCTGGTGATTTTCCATTTGGTATTGGATTATTGATCGGTGGACCAGTAATGCCCCATGACGGTACGGTTTCTGTTGAAGAAACATATCTTGGTGGCGCTACAGATTATATAACCTTATCGGTAACACATTTTGGCCTGTTATTTTCAGAATCAGTGGCAATACAGGTGATTACATTTTTACGTGCTGGAAAATTTGGCGATGAAGCTAGCAATTTGTTATTTGATGCAACTGGATAAATCATATGAAAATAATTATTAAAATATTAATGATTACGCTCTGTGTGATATCAGGTGCGCAGGCAGATTCCAGATTATATCAGTCTAAAGGTGATTTACCTTTTGTTGAAATGATGCTTGGTATGATGACCGCAATGGGCATGATAGATGAAGTTCCAGCATATTTAATCAATCAGGGGAATTACAATAATTCAGATATATCTCAAGGTTACATTTATCAACCGGGTTTTAATGCACCATTAATATATCCCGGGCAAAACCCTGGTTCAGTTAATTATCCACAAAACATCAATAAACGTATTAGGCTTGATGGGGTCTGGCTTACTCAATATGGGGAAATACTGGGTATTAAAGGGCGGCAGTTCCTGTGGAGTGATGGGAAAAGTCGTTATTTAACAGGCGAGTTTGTAAGGAGGCCGAATGATTTTTCTTTAAAAGTAAGTCAAAGTGGGTATATTGCAAGTTATCAATACCTGGTTGATGGTAATCACATGCAAACCCGAGACACTAATGGAGTCGTTAGAAGTTTTGTAAGAGCACCCTATAATTCAGTTAAAAAATAATGCTCGGTTAAAACTGCTTATATTGGTAAAAAATACAGATAAATTAATGTATTAATCAGGCGTTATTCTGCTCCTGTTCTCAGCTTAAAAGTAAATAATTGAAGTGGCCAGCTAATTTAAGGATGTATTAATATTTGATTTTAAGGTTCGAGGTTTTGTCAGGAAAAAAGCATGTGGTCGAATTGATGTGATAATAAATTTTACCAGTAAGTTGAGGGAAGAAGAAACCGCCTTAGTAAGCCGTGTTTCGTAAGATCTTGTATTTAATAGGTTTATAGGATTATGAGTTAAATAAACATCGTCCTGTTTTATTGCATGATCTGATAGAGATATAAGATAGGGAAAAAAGCCTATATAGTATTAACCAGGATAGATCTATAACATCATTCATGACTTAGATTTATATAATTAGTCAGGCTTAACTGACTATATTTAGGTGTTTTCAATATGAGCATTTGAGTATCAATTAAATTATATAAAAATATTTATATTGAATCTTGACATGGTGGTAGTAATAGATGGCTGACACAAGAGAATTCAGAGTGTTTCCTATAGGGATATCTGAGAATGATATACAAATACTTAAAAGGATACTCAGAGTGTCAACTGGTTCAGTTAGAAATTATGTTTTAACTGATGAAGAAAAATCAGATCCTAATAAATTATATCTGATCAATTCAGATAACGACAAAGCAGTTTCATACTGGGTTAAGAAATATCTGGGGTCCGATAAATTACCATCCGTAGCAACCGTTTTCGCCGGAAAGAGAAAGATTAATGGCGCAAGACTATATAATCTTAAAATGCCATTTTTAGCATCTCAGGTAATTAGTACTTTTGATGCTGTCACTATAAATGAAATGAATTTTATACCAGAATTAACGATTGGAGAGGTAATGGATGAGACTGCCTTATCTCATAGTTATCTGGAAAATATAATTGATCGAAACTCGAATGGAAAAAATTTATTCAAAGCACTGGTGGTTGACGATAGTCAGCCAGTTAGAAAGCAGCTTGAAATTGAGCTAAAACTATTAGGCGCAGAGGTAGAGGCGGCATTTGATGGTAAAAAAGCAATAGAGCTATGTAGAGATAATGAGTACGATATTATATTTTTAGATGTTGTGATGCCTGGAATGGATGGATATAAGGTCTGTAAGTTTTTGAAAAAAAACACTCAGACCAAACATACTCCGGTAATTATGTTAACAGGTAAGTCATCACCGTTTGATAAAGTTAAAGGTACCCTGTCAGGTTGTGATAGCTATTTAATAAAACCATTAAAAAGAGAACAGTTTGAAAATATTGCAAGAAAATATATTCCTGATTTAAATGAAACGCAAAGAATGTGAAAAAAACCTATTTATAAAAAATGGAAAGTAAACTAATTTATAACTGTAAGGGCTAGATTATAAATATTTAAGTTATAGACCGAGGAGAAAGTATCATGGCAATTAATAAAGTATTACTAGTAGATGACTCACCAATGGATTTGGCAAACATAAGATGTATAGTTGCTGACGCTGGATATTCTGTAGTAACAGCAACAACTGGAATTGAGGCAATTGAAGTCGCTAAAAATGAAATGCCGGATTTAATATTCATGGATATAGTTATGGAAGGTGCAGATGGTTATGATGCATGTAGAGAAATAACACAAAATGGGGATACAAAAACTATACCTGTAGTATTTGTGTCAAGTAAAAATCAGAAGGCTGATAAGGTATGGGCAGAGCTACAGGGTGGCAAAGCTTTTATTACAAAACCATATACGCCTGAACAGATTTTAGACCAGATAACGGCGCTTAATTAATTAAAAGCATAAACCCATATACTAGAGAAACTATGATAGATACAGAAAACAATTGCCTGGATCCTGAAAGCGCATTAAGTAGATTTAAAAAACCTGAAAATCTACTTATTAATGAGCATGCAGAAGGCAAAAAAACTGCAATCAATAGATATGGGTTTGTTGTTGAAAACATTGGTTTATTAATATCAGAAAATACGCTCAGTGAAGTTGTTCGAAACAAAAACATATGCCCTTTACCAAATACAAAGAAGTGGATGAAGGGCTTAATAAATATTCGTGGAAATCTGGTTCCAGTATATGACTTATCATTGTTGCTGGGTTTAGCGTCAGCAGGCAGTAGTTACAATAACATACTGGTGTTGGGAAAAGGCAGCCGTTCGGTTGCAGTTGTAATTGAAGGGTTGCCGCGTCAGTGTAATGTAAGTGACTGGCATAAAATGGTTGATTTTCCCTGTGATATAACTGGTTTGAAAGATCACATAATTGAAGTTTATATGTCTGATGAAATTGTCTGGATGGATTTCAATCAGCATAGTTTTTTTGAATCAGTAAAAAGAAATGTAGTTATGTGATTAATATAACTACAAATGTAATATGTTTTTAATGATAAGAGTGTTTTTTATATATAAATCATTGTGTTTTTTTTAAAGCATTATCTGGAGAAGTTTAATATGAAATATTCAAATATTAACAAACTTGGCAAGTTAGCTAATATAAAGATCACGCAAAAATTAATAGGTGTAGTTGTCGGTCTTTTAATTGGCTTTGTTATTATTGGTTTGGCTTACCAGAGAGTGTTGCAGGCAGAAAGAGAAGCTGTTGAAATTTCTGAAAAGATGGTGGAATTTGAACGAGGTATACATGAGGTTCAGCTAGATCTTTTGAATGCCAGACAAAGTGAAACCGAATTTTATCTCAAAAAATATCCAATATTTTTAGGTAAATTTGACACACGTATTATCGTTGCAAGTCAGAATCTGAAAGGCTTAACTAAACTGGTAAAAGGTGAGGATAAGTTAGATGTAATCACTGAATTAGGCGAGGCCTTCGAAAATTATCGAGATAAGTTTATACAAGCTGCGGATTCACAGATAGAAATCGGGCTAGATGAAAATACCGGCCTGAAATCAAATCTGGCTAATGCGTCTAACGTTATTGAGACTGTTCTTAAAAAACATAACCTGCCTGTTTTAGATAGATCGCTACTTAGAATGCGTCAGCATTTAAGTAATTATGTTAATTTTGAAGAACCCAGATACAGTGAATTAATGATTAAAGAAATAGGATTATTTAGAGTCGCTACTGAAAATTCTAAATTGTCTGCGCCAGTTAAATTAGAAATACGTAAAGCGCTTGCAAATTATAAGAGTATATTTTTAACAATGTCTGAAACCGTTTCTATGTTAGCGGAGCAGAAAAAATCAGTAAAACAATCGGTTAAGACAATCGAACCCCTGTTTTCAAAAATGGTCAGCATAAGTAATGAGATAATTTCTACAACAAGAGAAGAAGCATCGGTAAAACGTAATCAGATTACAACGTTTTTCATATCTACACTTGTGCTTATCGCTGTAGCAGCCTCGTTAGGCCTGTTTTTTCTGGCGAGAAGTATTATTAAACCGATGAAAGTATTACAGGATACGGTTTTAAAGGTGAATGAAGGCGATTTGAACGTCAGAGCAGGACTTGATCGTAAAGATGAGCTGGGTGATTTATCAAATGCGCTTGATAAACTACTTGATGAAAAACTCGCCTCCATGGCTCAATCTGAAAAAGAAAATGACAAATTGAATGAATCAGTAATTTCACTAATAAGAGCGGTTAGTCAGCTTGCACAGCAAAAAGACCTGGCAGTAAAAATTCCAGTTTCAGAGGATATTACCGGGGCGATAAGTGACTCGCTAAATTTATTAGCGAAAGAAACTGCGAAAATAATGAAGGAAGCGCAGCTGACTTCATCTGAAGTTGCTAGTGTTTCATCGCTGGTTAAAAAACAGTCAGACGCGGTAATATCGGTTGCTAATACAGAAAGAAAAGAAGTTGAAAGCACTGCTCTTATGCTGGAAAGTTCAGTTAAGGCGATGAATGAAATTGCACTTAATTCTGAAGAAGCTAATAAGAAAGCGGAAATAACGAGTGTAAATACACAAACGGCACTGGATGCTGTTATGTCATCTGCCGACGGTATCAAGTCTATACGAGATACTATTAGTGAAACTGAGAAAAGAATTAAACGCCTGGGTGAGCGTTCACAGGAAATTTCAGGTATTGTAAGTTTAATTAACAGTATTGCAGAACGAACACATATACTGGCTTTGAATGCGAGTATGCATGCTGCATCTGCAGGTGAAGCGGGTCGAGGTTTTGCCGTGGTAGCTGATGAGGTGCAAAGGCTTGCGGAGAACGCGCGTGAAGCAACCTCAGAAATCTCAACGGTAGTTAATAATATAAGGGTAGAGACTGCAGATACTGTGGCTATAATGAATACAGTAATTACACAGGTAGCCGAGGGAACCCAGTTGGCGAATCAGGCTAGTCAGAGCATGAAACATACACAGCAAGCAACTAATGATCTGATCGGTTCGGTCCGGCATATAGCGAAAAGTTCTGAACAACAGGTTGATATTAGTAAGCAGTTATTAGTTCGTGCAAGAAAGATTAAAGAGAGCACTGAAGAGACCGGGCGAGAGTTATTAGAGCAGACCAGGAGTGCTGATAAGTTAGTGCGTTATTCTGAAGATCTAGTTGCAATCGTGGGCATATTCAAGCTACCGGCTATTAATAGCGAGCAGGATGAAGAGGCGTATAAAACAAGCGAAATTAAACAGGCAGTGTAATATAAATATAAGGCATGGCGTCTTATTGGCTTGAATTATACAGGTAACGAGATGATTGATTCTGACATTGAAGGTAGTGAGTTAGGTACAGAGCAATTTGATGCGTTTTTTACAGTAGCATCAAAACTGTCTGTAGATGCAGAGTGCGCTCATCTGACTCTAATGGATTATGATAAGTACTTTTCTTCAATATGTGAACTGTTGTTGCCTTATAATCATGCGGTATTTCAGGATCTGGCAAGTATTTTATCAGAGGGTTTGAATAAAATAATTAATGAAAACAGACCGTTAATTGATAGTGAGTGTGTTTTTCTAAAAAGAATACCAGAAATATTATCCGAATATGCCTTTATACCTGAAAGTAAAATCCCTGACTTACATCTTTTAAATCACTTTAAAAATGAATCATGGGTGCGTCCTGTGAATACGGACGAAGAAAAAGTTTTGTTACAGCACTTGCTCGATAAAACTAAAAAAGCCGTCGATTCGGAAGTTCAGGTGGATGAAGAAGTATCTGAAAT
>JAPHRB010000105.1 GCA_026197015.1 Gammaproteobacteria bacterium
ACGCAACGACCGCCATTGTTGGCCTGTAAACCTGGCCATCAATCTGACACTCGGGAACACCATGTTTGGCCACCATCCAGTCCCATGACATACGCATTACTTTGTCGAGCAATACCTCAGCAATATTACTCAGACGCTCACTCACTTCAAACACATCAATAATGCCAGAAACATCCATTGCAGCAATTTTCAGTACCTGAGTTTGTTTAAATTTTCTCAGGTTTTCAATTTTTTGTTCTTCATCATCACCCACTCGCTGTAATAAATCTTCCAGCTCCTGCTGCAGCTTTGAACTACTTGATACCTGGTATAAATTTCGTGAATCAAGTAATTCATCTAGAAGAACCGGGTACCTGCTAAGCCACTGCGCAATCCAGGGGCTTGCCGCAAACAGGGTAACCAGTTGTTTTAATGCCTGGGGATATTCGTTTAATAAAGACAGATACACACTACGTCGTAATATGGATTGTAGTAACGCCAGTAACCTTTTTAAAACTTCTGCGGGGTCTGTTTCATTAATTATCGCAACCAGTAACTTGGGCATTAAAGTATCCAGGCGTTGTCTTCCTGTTGCCGTCATTACATTTAACTGTGCAGATTTTTTAAATTGATCGAGCACTTTATATACCGCAACTGAATCTGACATTCCTGTGCTTTCAAGTAATGCCAGACCATCTTCTTCATCCTGGTCATACAACCAGATAGAACGCATGGTTTCATCTTCATGGTCGTCATTTTTATCTGCTACAGACTCTGAATCATGTAAAAGCTGCACAAATGATGCCCGCACTGATTCACGACAGGCTTCACAAGCCACAAATAATTCGCGCCAATTTTCATAACCCATAGCCAGAGCCATGCTTACCTGTTGCTTTTCATCATTAGGCAATAAATGAGTTTGTGCATCTGAGTACATTTGTAATCTATTTTCAAGACGACGCAAAAAGTCGTAACTTTTCGCTAGTATTTCTGACTCTTTATTATCAAGATATTTTTTTTCTGCTAATAGTTTAAGTACATCAAGAATACCCCGAGTCTGTAAATCAGAGTCGCTTCCCCCACGTAACAATTGAAATGTTTGCCCAATAAATTCAATTTCACGAATGCCACCTGAGCCTAACTTAATATTATTTAAATTTCCCTTACGGCGAACTTCTGTATTAATCATCGCTTTCATATCACGTATAGATTCAAATGCTCCAAAATCCAAATAACGCCTGTATATAAAGGGTTTAAGCATATCCATAACAATCTGGCCCTGCTTACGATCTCCCCCTATTACACGGGCCTTTATCATTGCATATCTTTCCCAGTCTCTGCCCTGCGTCTGATAATACTGCTCAAAAGCCGCCTGACTCATAACTAATGGCCCACTATCACCATAAGGCCTTAATCGCATATCAACCCGAAACACAAAACCATCTCCGGTTACATCATTTAATGCTTTTATAAAACGCTGGCCTAATCGAATAAAAAACTGACTGTTTGAAAGTGAACGCGATCCCGGTATTTCACCCTCTTCTTCAAAGCAAAAGATCAAATCAATATCAGATGAAAAATTTAATTCATAACCACCTAACTTGCCCATTCCAATGACAACCAGGCGTTGTTCATCACCCTGAGAATTTATCGGTATACCTAATTGTTTACATTGGTCCTGATAGAGAGTTTCCAGGGTAATATCTACACAGGTTTCTGCAAGATCCGTCAAATTACATAATGTTTCTGCAGTTGTTGCGTTATTAGCCAGGTCACGCCAGGCAATACGTAACATTTGTTGCGCACGAAATAACCTCAGCTGCTTCATTAACACAATATCATTTAAAACAGCATTCTCTTCCAGGCGTTGTGTTAGCTGTTTGCAATAATCATCAAGAGAAAACGTTAAATCAAGAGCCTTATTATGTATTAATTCAAACCACAGACCGGGATTGCGCACCATGGTAGTTGCAACAAACTCGCTACAGGCCCAGATTTTCCCAAGTAAAGCCAGGTCGATACCGCCTGACGGGCTTTCCTCAATTGATTCACAGGCCACCACCCAGTCTTGCCAATGGCGAGTGACACGTTCATGTAGTAACTCTGGAACAAAACTTAGAATTGAATTTTCTGACACGTGTTAATTCCAATATTAAATTTATATTAAAACATACGTAAGACGCAAAAACGGGAAGCAAAGCTTCCCGACACACTCCTCCTGTAAAGATCAGGAAGAAAAATTTCTGACATAATACTTATGACATCAGCTAACGCATACGTCTGGCTTTTACTAACATATCATAGGCATGTTTAATGTCGTGAATAATATCATGCGCCTCAATCACCTCAACTTCAGAGGCGCCTTTGGCTAGCAGTTTATCCGGATGGAATTTACTCATCATTCGGCGATATGACTGTTTAATCTGGTTCTGATTCGCCCAGCGATTTAAACCCAGCATTTCATATGCATCCGCTAGACTAAAGTTTTTTTTAGAAACATTAGCCACAGGCTGATTAGCTACTTTTTTTTCTGCTCTCACTCGTCGCTCAATACGAGTATAAATAGATTCTGATACATCAAGGCGTTTACACATACGTTTGATTATTTTCATTTCTTTTTCATTCAGGCTGGCATCCGCATAGGCCATTTTCAACTGAATTTCGATAAACACCTGCACCACACTGACCCGGTGACCGCATTGACGCTTAAAACGCCATAACAATGTTTCTAAGGCAAAGTCATCATTTTTACCTTCATTAAACAAGCGTATCGCCAGTTGCTTCTGCTCCTGATTGAGCTTGAGATGGTCCATAACCTGCGTTGCCAGCTCAATCTCTACACTTTTAACCCGCCCATCACACTTTGCGATATGCCCCATTGCTGAGAAGTTGGCTATAAAGAATGCACCCTGCACAGCACCATCGTATCCACTTTCTTCAAGTTTCTGCTGATAGGTTTGCCACCAACGGGCTAAAGGGTCTCTAAAAAGTCGCTCTGATAGAGCATCAGGGCTAATAGAACGGAATGTTTGAGTAACTACGTCTGCTAGGCGTGCCAATGTTTTATCCTGCTTTAGTCATTTTGTTATGTATAACAATAGTATAATAAAAAACAAAGGTAAAGAAAAAAATCAATAAAAATAGTGATTTAGATGATTTAGTTAACAACTCACACTAGAAGTGCTCGCTAAACCTGATGTGACAACTCGATACCATCATTTTTTGTTATAACTCGATACATCCATTCCAGCGCCTTCACCACAGCCTCGCCATTAAGGATAACATCAAAAAATCACGTTCTTTTGCATTGTATAACGCTGTTATAACTTCCTGTAAAACGCCCTGTTCATGCGGAAAATACGCCCGCCTGTATCACTCACCAGATCAAACCCGGTCGGCTAAATTATGCTCTGATATAATTTTCATTTAGATTTTTCATAAACACAGCAGACGATAACACACCTCAAACAGGCTTAACTGTTGAAGCCGCTAATCGAGCTCGACCACGCGCCTCTTCTATTGAACCGGCACTGGATACGGCAACACCCATACGACGTTTTTCAAATGCTTCTGGTTTACCAAATAATCTAATTTCTGTTGATGGCACACTCAACGCTTTATCAACATTTTCAAACGTTATAGCCACAGCATCTTTACCGCCATATATCACCGCGCTAGCACCATCACAACGCAAACTGGTATCCACTGGCAAACCGAGTATCGCCCGCGCATGTAATGCAAACTCTGATTGCCATTGAGTAATAATAGTAACTAGCCCTGTATCATGCGGCCGCGGACTAACTTCACTAAAATAAACTTTATCACCCTTTATAAATAACTCAACGCCAAACAACCCACGACCACCTAAAGCAGTGGTGACTTTTTCAGCGATCTCTCTCGACTTTTCCAATGCAACTTCTGACATAGGGTGAGGCTGCCAGCTTTCAACATAATCACCATTTTTTTGAATATGCCCAACCGGGGCACAAAAATGCGTTTCTAATTTACCTTCTGCATTTTTAGCCCGTACGGTTAACTGCGTAATTTCATAATCAAAATCAACCACGCCTTCTATTATCACTCTGCCATGATTTACCCGCCCTGCATCCATTGCATATTGCCAGGCTGATTCAACATCTGCGATAGACTCCAGTCGTGACTGGCCTTTACCCGATGATGACATCACCGGTTTAATTATGCAGGGAAAACCAATTAATTTCGTCGCCTGCTGTAACTCTTCAAAACTATCCGCAAACAAATAACTGGATGTTTCAATTTTTAAATCTTCTGCAGCAAGTCGACGAATACCTTCTCGATTCATTGTAAGCTGAGTTGCACGAGCCGTTGGAATAACTTCAGCTAAACCTTCCTCCTCAATAACCGCTAACATGTCTGTTGCAATCGCTTCAATCTCCGGCACGATAATATCAGGACGTTCTTTTTTAACCAGTGCTTTTAAAGCCTCACCATCAGTCATATCAATTACATAAGCACGATGAGCTACCTGGTGCCCAGGCGCATTTTCATAACGATCAACCGCAATAACTTCTACACCAAAACGCTGCAATTCAATAATGACTTCTTTAGCAAGTTCACCAGAACCCAGGAGCATTATTTTTGTTGCCGAAGGAGAAAGAGGAGTGCCTATTTTCATTTTTTACCTCCAGGTAATAGTGCGAATGAATTCGCACCTACAGTGTTATTAATTAAAATGACCATTCTAAATTGTAGGTGCGAATTCATTCGCACATCTCACAACCATTGAGCATCCCAGTGAGGATATTCTGAAATATCATCAACCAAGCCCGCTCTTCATGGATTAGCCACAATATATCGTGCCGTTCTTTTAAGATTTTCATTATTTCTTAAACCACAATCATAATAAGCTTTCTGCCAAACACTACCATCACGATTCAAATATTGATTGATATCTTTGGCTGAAATAGATTTTAAGCGTTTCATTACCGACGGCAAAGTCGCTTCGAATTTATTCGAATAGCTATCACTCAATTGAAACAGCCAATGTAAGTGATCCGGCATAAGCGCCCAACTTAGTGAATTAACATAGTTTTCATCATGCAGGCATTTCATTGTTTTTATAACAATTCTGGCCACATATAAATCATTAAAAATGAGGTTCTCTATTTTTGCTCACCGTTGTTATAAAACAGGCTCTGCCAATTTCAGAAACCTGCCTTTTCTTAATGCGTCATAGCCCATCATAGAACATCCTTGTTTTTGATTGCTGTGCGAATGAATTCGCACCTACATTGGTGGATTTTACTTTTTCAAACGATTTATTTTTCTAACTGCGAAACATCACGCACAGCGCCACGCGCAGCACTCGTTGTCATAGCTGCATACGCCTTAAGTGCATTACTCACTACACGCTCACGCCCCAGAGGTTTCCAGGCATCTGAACCTTTAGCATCCATTGCCGTTCTACGCTTAGCTAATGCATCATCAGTTATTGCAAGATTAATGATACGTTTAGGAATATCAATTTCAATTGTGTCACCTTCTTCAACCAGACCAATTGCACCACCCTCTGCTGCTTCTGGAGATGCGTGGCCAATTGATAACCCTGAGGTTCCACCAGAGAAACGACCGTCTGTTAATAAAGCACAGGCCTTACCTAAACCTTTCGATTTTAAATACGAAGTTGGGTATAACATTTCCTGCATACCCGGGCCGCCTTTAGGCCCTTCATAACGAATAATAACCACATCATCCGCTACCACATTGTCATCTAGTATGGCCGCAACCGCCGCATCCTGTGATTCAAAAATTCGTGCTCGACCGGTGAAGATTAAGTTATCTTTATCCACGCCGGCTGTTTTAACAATGCAACCTAACTCGGCAATATTACCAAATAAAACAGCCAGACCACCATCTAATGAATACGCATGTTCTACATTACGAATACAGCCATTAGCACGGTCTGTATCTAATGGCCAAACTTTATCCTGTGAGAAAGCTTGCTGCGTTGGCACATTACCGGGCGCTGCAGAGAATAATTTTTTAGCATCTTCATCATCACTAACGGCAATATCCCATTTAGCCAGGGCCTCTGCCATGCTTGCACTATGTACAGTCGGTAATTCATCATGTAAACAACCTGCACGGTTTAGTTCACCTAATAAAGAAAAAACGCCACCTGCACGATGCACATCTTCCATATGATATTTTGGCGTCGCCGGTGCTACCTTACATAGATTAGGCACCTTGCGAGATAAACGATCAATATCGTCCATGGTGAAATCTATTTCACCTTCTTGCGCTGCGGCTAATAAATGTAAAACTGTATTAGTTGACCCTCCCATTGCAATATCTAAACTCATAGCATTTTCAAAGGCTTTAAAGTTTGCAATTGAGCGCGGTAACACATCGTAATTATCATTTTCATAATGATCTCTGGTGATTTCTACTATACGACGACCGGCTTCTAAAAATAACTCCTCGCGATAAGCATGAGTAGCCAGTAAAGATCCATTACCTGGTAAAGACAAACCTAATGCTTCGGTCAAACAGTTCATAGAGTTCGCAGTAAACATGCCTGAACAGGAACCACATGTTGGACAAGCTGAACGTTCTACCTGATTAACCATTTCATCTGACTGACTATCATCTGCCGCCATCACCATTGCATCGACTAAATCTAAATGCACTTCTTCACCCAGCATATTTGATTTGCCGGATTCCATTGGACCACCAGATACAAAGATAACCGGAATATTTAAGCGCATTGAAGCGAGCAACATGCCCGGTGTAATTTTATCGCAATTTGAAATACAGACAATGGCGTCAGCACAATGTGCATTCACCATATACTCTACAGAGTCGGCTATAATTTCTCTGGAAGGCAATGAATACAACATGCCGCCATGCCCCATGGCAATTCCATCATCAACTGCAATGGTATTAAATTCTTTAGCTATGCCACCGGCTTTTTCCACTTCACGTGCCACTAACTGACCCATATCTTTTAAATGAACATGACCGGGAACAAACTGCGTAAATGAATTTGAAATAGCAATAATTGGTTTTTCGAAATCACCATCTTTCATACCGGTTGCACGCCAGAGTGCGCGAGCACCCGCCATATTACGGCCATGGGTAGACGTTCGAGAGCGATATACTGGCATTTTGAGACCTTTAAATTGTTTTGAATATTAAGTGCTATTGTAAATCAATAAACTCAATGCTGTAAGCCTTAACTCATAGCTCTTAAAGTTACACCAAAAAAAAAGCGAACTCTCCAAAGGAGAGCCCGCTTTTGACTTAAGACTTACGACTTAAGACTTTTATCTATCTATTAAACCTTTAATCTCGAAATCACGTGTTTGAGCTCTTCTGCCACATTACGTAAATCTTCAGAGGTTTGAGCTGTATGTGCAGCGCCTTCAGACGCTACTTCTGCACCCTGTGAGATACTCACAATACTACGGTTAATTTCTTCGGCCACTGAATTTTGTTCTTCCGCCGAACTGGCAATAATCGTATTCATCTCGTTTATATTGGTGACTGAATTAGTAATGCTAGTTAACACCTGCCCCGCGCGGGCGGCCGTATCACGAGTCACATCTGCCTGGGATCGACTCTGCTTCATCGCCTCAACCGCCTGCTGAGCGCCACTTTGTAATTTCTCAATCATTTTTTGAATTTCTTCCGTGGATGTTTGTGTTCGCTGTGCGAGTACACGCACCTCATCAGCCACCACCGCAAACCCTCTACCCTGCTCACCAGCACGAGCAGCCTCTATTGCTGCATTTAATGCTAACAGGTTGGTTTGTTCTGCTATACCGCGAATCACATCTAACACTGAGCCTATTTCGACTGAATCATTTTCCAGTGCCTGTATAACATCAGCTGCTTTTTCAACCTGCTGAACCAGTTTTGAAATAGCACTGATTGACTCATTAACAACGCCCTGACCCGTATTTACCTCACCATTCGCCTGATTTGCAGAGTCCGCCGCCAATTGAGCATTTTGTGCCACTTCATGAACGGTGGCTGTCATTTCATTCATGGCGGTGGCAACCTGGTCCGTTTCTAATCGCTGTTGTGTCATGGATTGATTAGATTGCTCAGTAATATGTGCCATTTCTTCAGCTGAAGTCGAGAGTTTGTATACAGACTTGTTAATCTGATTAACAATATTACCTATATCGTCTCTCAAAACACTCGCACTTTCAGCAACCTGACCTAACTCATCTGCTGAATATGCGATAATTTCATTACTAAAATCACCTGACGCCATCAATGATATATCTCTGGCAACACTTTGCGCCGGGATGACGATTATTTTTTTAACCATGAACAGAAAAATGAAAAATGCCAGAACCAGAGAAACCGTTAATGAAAGCACGGTAATTTTTACTCCATCTTTGGCATGTTTTTCACTTATTGCAATAATGTTAGTGATGCTTTCTGTCAAACTTTTATTAATGGCAATTAACATCTGGCCAGGTTTTTTATCTATGCCTTTTACCTCTTTATCTCCGGCAATATGATCAAACCCTGTATTTACAAAGGTCTTGAAACCTTTTTCATATAAAGCAAAAAGAGCCGCGTGCTCTGTTTTAAAAACATATAATTGATGTTTAACTTGCGCATCATGCACATCATTAGCTAACAAATTGACAGCCTTCTGAACAGACTCGTGTTGCTTTACAAATTTATTCCAGTATTTTTTTCTCTGCTCGTTATCATGACCTCTAATTAACACATTTTTCCAGTTTTGAACCTGTGTTCTAAAACTGAGTGTTATCTCTGCAAATTCAGCCTCAACCACCAAAGAGTGATGGATGGCATCTGACATTTCCTGTTTCACCTGCCAGCCGCTATAAACGCCATAAACCGTTGTTGCCACTACAAAAGATGTTCCAAACCCCACAATCATCAGTAATTTATTTCGAATGCTTGAACAGATATATCTTTTTATCACTTTTTATCTCACCTGAAAATGGAGCTATTAACCCAGTAGTTAGTACTGTTATAGCAAAGATATCGACAAACAACAGAGATGCTTTAGCAAATATATTTACTAAAGCCTAATATTTTGATAGATTTTTTAAATGAAAAATAAAATAACTTCAAAAAAGCTAAATAATGACTCTAACTGAACTTAAATACATTGTTGCGGTTGCGCAATATAAACACTTTGGTCGCGCGGCCAAAGCCTGCTTTGTTAGTCAACCTACATTAAGCCTGGGCATAAAAAAGCTGGAAGATGAGCTTGATATCAATATATTTGAAAGAGAAGCCCGTAATGAATTACGTATAACCGAACTCGGACAACAAATTATTGAACAGGCGCAAAAAGTTCTTGATCAGGCATTACAATTAAAAACACTGGCCCAGTCACATCAGGACCCACTGGCCGCTGTGCTTCGCTTAGGTGCCATTTATAGCATTGCACCCTATTTGTTACCTGATCTCATTCCTCGTTTACACAAACGCGCCCCGAATATGCAATTACGGCTGGAAGAAAATTTCACAGCGGTACTCTCTGAGCAATTAAAACAGGGCAAGCTGGATGTTATTCTAATTGCTCTACCCTTTAATGAACCCGGTGTGATTACTCAGGCGGTTTATGACGAACCATTTGAGGTTGTTATTCCCGCCAACCATCACTGGAAAGATCGGCAGCGTATAGAAGCCAATGATCTTGCACAGGAAAATTTACTTCTACTCGGCCCGGGGCATTGCTTTCGAGATCAGGTATTACGATCCTGCCCGGACTGTAACTCATCGAGCAACTTACAGGAAAGTCTGGCTGGTGGTTCATTAGAGACCATACGCCATATGGTTGCCAGCGGCACCGGCATTACCGTGCTACCTTCCAGCTCAAAACAGAAAGCCACAAACAACCCACTCATTAAGATGATTCCCTTTATAGAGCCAGCCCCAGAACGCCGTGTGGCACTGGCCTGGCGTAAAGGTTTTACCCGGCCTGAGGCAATTGAAGTATTACGCCAGGAAATATTAAAGTGCGCCCTTAGCGGGGTAAATATGATTGGCTCTGAAGCCGAACCGACAAACACAAAGTTTTCTAAATGATTTCATCCGTCAAAAAACCAGACACGCTGGAAATGATTCAACAGCTTATTTCAACGCCTTCAGTCAGTTGCGTGAATCCACAAATTGACCAGAGCAATTTACCGGTAATTAACCTTCTAGCTAACTGGTTAAATGAACTGGGGTTTCAGGTTGAAATACTTTCTGTGGCAGAAGGCAAGGCTAATTTAATTGCAACACTCGGCTCTGGCACAGGTGGACTTATTTTGGCTGGTCACACGGATACTGTGCCATATGATGAAAATCGCTGGTTACATGAGCCTTTTAAACTTACTGAAGATAATGGCAAACTTTACGGTTTAGGCACCTCGGATATGAAAGCTTTTCTGGCACTGGCAATAGAAGCGGCTATTAGTTTTGCTAAAAACGAATACAAACAACCGCTGATTATTCTGGCAACATCTGATGAAGAAACCACCATGGCAGGTGCTAAAGCACTGGTGGATGCAGGCAAACCCACAGCACGATATGCGGTTATTGGTGAACCTACGGGTATGCAACCCATTCGTATGCATAAAGGCATTATGATGGAAGCTGTGCGTATAACAGGGCTTGCCGGTCACTCCAGTAACCCGGCATATGGGCACAACGCATTAGAGGCGATGCACCTGGTGATTGCTGAACTTTTAAAATGGCGAGATGAACTGCAGCAACAATACAACAATCATTTATTTGAAGTTCCGGTACCTACCATGAATCTGGGACATATTCACGGTGGCGATAACCCGAACAGAATTTGTGGTGCCTGTGAATTACATATAGATATTCGCCCCTTACCTGGCATGGATCTACATACACTAAGAGAAGAACTAAAAGCTCGATTACAAACTGTCATTCCCGAACACGGTTTCAAACTTGAAGTTCTACCTCTGTTTTCCGGTATCCCTTCAATGGAGACATCTGCTGAATCAGAACTGGTAAAAGCCGCAGAAAAACTAACGGGCACACCAGCAAGCAGCGTAGCATTTGGTACTGAAGCCCCCTATTTGACTGAAATGGGTATAGACACTATTGTACTAGGGCCGGGAGATATCGCCCAGGCACACCAGCCGGATGAATATCTGGATATAGACAGGATTGAACCGACAATAGATATATTAAAAAAACTGATATATAAGTTTTGTATTAAAGATTAAATATGCAAGAGGTCAGTTACAGTGCAATTTAACAGAACAAAAACCGGGATTTATTAACTAATAATGACATCAAAAAAACAACAATATGTAGACTGGTTCCGTGGCTCTTCACCCTACATCCATAGTCATCGCGGACGTACATTTGTTATTTATATTTCAGGTGAAACTATAAACCACACAGGTTTTGCTCACTTAATTAATGACATCGCATTACTTAATAGTCTGGGTGTAAAACTGGTGCTGGTTCATGGTGCGCGACCACAAATAAAACAACAACTTGAAATCCTGAAAATCAAATCTGAATTCCATAATGGTTGGCGCATAACACCAGCCGATACATTACCCGGTATTGAACAGGCTGTCGGTCAGGTACGGGTAAATATAGAAACACATTTATCAAGAGGGCTTATTAACACCCCCATGGCAGGCGCTGCCCTAAAAGTAATCTCTGGTAACTTTGTTACTGCCAGACCTTACGGCGTTAGAGAGGGAATTGATTTTGGTTTCACTGGTGATATTCGTAAAGTTGATACCGATGCGATTCAACAACAACTAGCACTTAACAATATCGTTTTATTATCACCTATTGCCTATTCTCCCAGTGGTGAAGCTTTTAACTGTCGTGCTGAAGATGTCGCTACAGTCGCCGCCAGCGCACTAGGTGCCGATAAACTTATTTTCATGATGCCTGATGCGGGTGTAAAAAATGAACAGCAAAAAATCACTCATCAATTAACCCTGACTGAAGCCGAATCACTGGCTGAAAAAAACCTCAATGACGAGATTACCCAATTGCATCTTTGCAGTGCGCTCAACGCCTGTAAAAAAGGCGTGCGTCGTGCGCATTTAATAAGCCACCAAACCGATGGCGCTTTATTACTGGAGTTATACACCCGTGATGGAAGCGGCACCATGATAACCACCGATACATATGAAGGTTTACGTCAGGCAGATATTAACGATGTGGGCGGCATTCTCGAACTCATTCAACCTTTAGAAGAGCAGCATATTCTTGCCCACCGTTCACGGGAGCAACTCGAATTAGAGATAGAGCAATTCACTGTTATTGAACGTGATGGAATGATCATTGCCTGTGCCGCTCTTTATCCATATGACAACCACTGCGCAGAACTAGCCTGTGTTGCGGTACATAATGACTACCAGAAACAGGGTCGCGCAGGAGAATTAATACAACACATACAAACACAGTGCATTAAGAACGACATTAAACAGTTATTCATTTTAACCACACACACAGCTCACTGGTTTATAGAAAAAGGCTTTATTGAAGGCGACTTAAAACAGATTCCGATACAACGCAGAGATATGTATAACGCACAAAGAAACTCAAAGATATATATTAAAAACTTATAACTTTTATGCATCGTTTCTACAGTCTCATCAATGAATTAAAACATGATCAACACGGCCAGCATATACGCCTATTATTAATAGCCAGTTACTCTATTATTTTTTGCATTATGCTGGCTGCTATAGCCATCACTTATAAATCTGGCTCTGATGTAATAACATTAGGCACACAGACGCATAAAAACAGCCACCCTGTTACACTTCAAATCATCGCCTTAAAACTGTCTATAAATGAAAGCAATCAACTTATTAATACCTGGCTTGCTAAACCCAACAAAGAAATGCTCAATGCCTATAAAAAATCTAAGCAGCGTTTAAACAATGAACTAAAAAAACTAATATCATTAACAAAAGACAATAAACAGCTCATAAGCACATTAACTGCTGAAATTCAAAACAATCAAAAACAGATAAAAGACACACTGCTCATTACAAACAGCCTCGATCACTGGAAAAACGCTCGTGAAATAATTAAAAACAGCTCGTCTATCAATAATCTTATAGACGAACTAATTAAACAGCACACGCTAGTATCACAAAACAATAGTCAAAAACTAAACAATAAATTATCTCAAATTATTAATGTCAATATTGGCATTATGTTGTTTGCTTTATTGTTTGGCCTGGTTATCGTGTTCAAAATCAGCAAACACGTAGTAAACCTTCTTGATGAATTAAATAAGAACCGCGCAGATGCAGACACCGCAAGAACCACCGCAGAACAAAAATCCCAGGAGCTGGACAATACCAGTCGTGTGTTGATTAAAACTAACCGTAATCTTATCGATTCGATTGAAAAACTGAACAGCACGCGCGATCAGTTAGTACAAAATGAAAAAATGGCCTCGCTGGGAGAGCTTGTAGCTGGTGTTGCACATGAAATAAACACACCTGTTGGCATTGGTGTTACAGCGGCATCGCATTTACAGGACACTATTAGTATCTTTACAAAAAAATTTGAAATCGGAAAAATCACTAAAACTGAATTTGCCAGGTTTTTACATAATGCAAATGAAGGCAGTGAAATTTTACTTAACAATCTTCATCGTGCTGCAAAACTTATTCGAAGTTTTAAACAGATAGCGGTAGATCAGACATCCGAAGACAGACGCAACTTTAATATAAAAGAAACAATTGAAGAAACATTACTCAGTTTGCAACCTAGAATAAGAAAAACGCGTGTAAAGATAAAACTTGAATGCCCTGAAGATATCGAAATAGATAGCTTCCCAGGATCTTACTCGCAAATAATCAGTAACCTGATCACAAATTCATTAATTCATGGATATAAAGAAAACGACAAAGGTTTAATAAACA
Organism: Gammaproteobacteria bacterium; assembly: GCA_026197015.1. Taxonomy (GTDB): domain Bacteria; phylum Pseudomonadota; class Gammaproteobacteria; order SZUA-229; family SZUA-229; genus SZUA-229. Next base: position 13,884 of record JAPHRB010000105.1, read on the forward strand.
TTAATGTTACAACCAGCACGAAAAGTATTTTAATAAAATATTGTGATGACGGGTGCGGCATTCCTGAAGAAAACCTGAGCAGGGCATTTGATCCTTTTTTTACCACACGCAGGGGTCTGGGTGGTAGCGGCCTGGGTTTGCATCTGGTTTATAATATTATAACCCAACAATTAAAAGGGGAAATATTGATTACTAAAAATCGTGAAAAAGGTTTATGTTTTGAAATAAACCTGCCACTCAACTTGCTTTAAGTACAAGAATCATTCTATTACTTATCGGCATATCTGAAAAAAATTAGTATTTCACAATATGACTGTGGTAGTCTCAGCTCTACAACTCTAAGTATATAGAGACATTCTAAAAAACAGAATAATAATCACCCGTTCAGGTGATTGTCGCCACACGGCGAGCAAGCCCTGTAAACATTAAGGGCTCCGGCAGATGGATTAACCGGTTAAAATTTTTCACCTTTTATCTGGCTGGGAGCCCGGTAAGGTATTGTGACATGGTGTAAGCAGTAAATGTCTGACGATATTTTTGAATTTCAAGATGATAAAAAAGAAAATCATCTTGAAAACACACAAACGAATAACATTCATGATGGCGACTCAAAACTTTCTGCTAGCTGGAAAGTTCTCATTGCTGATGATGAACCCTCTATTCATGAAGTAACCATTCTTGCACTTAAAGATGTACATTTTGAAAACAAACCTATTGAGTTCCTGCACGCCTATAGCGGCAAACAAACAATTGAAATACTGAAACAACACCCTGATACCGCTTTATTACTACTTGATGTAGTAATGGAAACGGATGAGTCGGGGCTTGCTGCGGTTGATATAATTCGAAACACCTTAGACAATCAATCTGTACGAATTATTTTACGTACTGGCCAGCCAGGACACGCACCAGAGTTAGATGTTATACAAAAGTATGATATTAATGATTATAAAGAGAAAACTGAACTCACCTCTAAAAAATTATTTACTACTGTTTACACAGCATTAAGAAGTTATAGCGATATAGTTCGATTAGAACAAAGCCGTCAGGGATTAGAAAAAATCATTAATGCAACGGCTGATATTTTTCGTCTGCAATCAATGGAACAACTTGTCTCGGGTGTTCTTATGCAGGTTATGTCAATTATTGGTATTGATGAAGGTGCATTCTACGGGCATTCATCAAGCTTTATCGGTATTAAAAACAGTCAGCCTGAAGAAAGCAATACCAGTGATATGGTTATAATCTCTGGCACAGGCCGTTTTGAAAACATGACAAACCAGCCCGTTAATCAAACACTCACGGCTGATGTCATACAACATATCAATACTGCTTATAAAGAAAAACGCAGTGTTTTTACTGATGATAGTTGCATTGTATATCTTCGAAATCACAGCCTGATTTATATAGATAGTTATAAAAAACTAACCAAACTAGAGCAATCTTTACTTGATATATTTAGCGCAAATGTAACCGTAGCTTTTGAAAATGTAGAATTAAATGAAGAAATTCTGGAAACTCAAAAAGAAGTTATATTTACACTTGGCTCAACAACAGAGTTTCGCTCAAACGAAACCGGAAACCATATAGCCAGAGTATCTGAAATGTCTCGCAAACTGGCTCTTCTAGCGGGACTCACCGAAGATGATGCTGAATTGATTCGCCTTGCTTCACCAATGCATGACGTAGGAAAAATAGGTATCCCTGACAATATTCTATTAAAACCTGACAAATTAACTGATGCAGAGTTTGAGGTAATGAAAACCCATACCACTATCGGTTATGACATTTTAAAACATTCCTCACGACCTATTTTTCAGGCTGCGGCAACTATAGCTTATCAACATCAGGAAAAATGGGATGGCAGTGGTTATCCCCGCGGCTTAAGCGGAATGGACATACATATATTTGGCCGAATAATCGCTATTGTTGATGTTTTTGATGCCCTGTCTAGTTCACGCTGTTATAAAGAAGCATGGACAGCAGCAGACATTAAGAAATACTTTAACGAACAAAAAAGCAAACATTTTGACCCGCAACTAGTTGAAATATTTATAAATAACTTTGACGTCTTTAGCGAATTCAGAATACAGCTAGGTGATGATTAACAAGGATAAACTATACGCTATAATTGTGTAATACAACTTATAAGCAGCTTATACATTATGCAAATTCTATAGCGGGCAACCTAATGAACACCACATCTAATGAATAGCCGATAATTTAAAAAATTCAGAGAACATTAACCTGAATATAACTCTCTCATCAGATTTAAACTACTACAGTTACAATTATTATATAAAACTTCACCTGTTAAAATATAATCAGGTCACTTCGTAAACCATTTGTTTAAATTAAAATAAATGAATGTTAATTTAAATAATTTAACACCATTCGGCACTCGTTTGTTTTTATTATCATACGACTCATATAGTTTAATATGATTGTCGCCCTTCAGAGACTCATACGCTTTAACTGAAAATGATAATTTGTTTTTAAAAGGCAACTTATGAAATTTTTCAAAATCTTCAGCAGTTGCACCAGCTCCATCACTAAATTTAAAAAAATAATTATCTTTATTTCTTTCTTGTAGCATTCTGCAGGCACGTCTATTCCATTTTTTTTCAGCATCTTCTTCTGTCGCATAATGAGGGAAATGAATTTCTATGTCCTCTAGCAAACCTACTGGATAAGTTTTAGGCAAATCAGGGTATTTCGTAACATCAACAAACTCTAATTTTTTTTCCATATAATAGTCAAAATTAGATAACAATTTCATATAACACGGGGCATATAAAAACACACCTATAAATGGCGTATTATAAGCTCGTTTATACCATTGATATATCGAACCACCCCAGCAGTCATCTGAAATAATGATAAAGCTTTTATCTTTAACGAGAGCAATATCCTTACTCCTGAAATACTTCTTGAAAATTACTCTGAATTTTCGTCGTATATAATTTATACATCGTCTTAACATGCCGTCATGCCCTAATTTAACTTACATTTATTCGCTTTTTTCTTATTAATCGCAGACTGAATTATACCCTTTGATAACAATCGACAGATACCCTGAAACTGAATGTATTCGGCCTGAGATAATTCACCTTTTACCTTATCCGCATACATCAAGCCCATGGCATGACTATTTGCAAAAATTGACATGGCAAAAAACTGCTTAACTCGAAGTGATAATTTTACCGCATCAGGAAGAGACTTCCAGAACTTACCTTGATTTGAATCATTCAAAAATATATTTCGGCTTTTTTCCATTAGCAATGAAAACAAATTGGGTTTATTAGTTGCTATTTTAAGCGATTTAATTGCTATATCGTCTGAAACCTGTGCAATATATCTGGACACCAACAAGTTTTTATCTGGCACCTTAACTACAAACACACTCCTCTGGACACCGCATAATAGACAGGTTTTTACAGCGAACTCTATTAAATCATGAGCCGGTTTCCCCTGGTCCACCATCAACTGAAATTCTCTAATAGCAGCAGCAAGTTCTTTACTAACTGATGCTGATTTTTTTTCATTTTCATCAAGCCTGGTCTCCTGTTTATCAGGTATTTTTTTTCGAACAACATCTGCAACTTGTTTTTCAGAATTATCGGAGGCCTGATTTTCTTCTCTTAATTTCTCGACTAACTTTCTGGCTTTAATTTTTTCTAAAATCGAATCTCGTGAATTATTCGATGGAGACACCTGTGTTTTAGCCTTTACCTGTTTTTCATTGGCTTGTTTTTTATCAGCTTGCAAGCCTGTTTCTCCTGAAACCTTTACGGTTTCTGATTTAGCTGATTCTGCTTTAGCTGGCTTCTTAAGCGACTCATTTTCTTTATTAAAAACAAACTGAGGATATTTATAATTATCATCCGCCAGTTGAAATAACAATTTAGCCGGTGCTTCGAAACCTTTATCCAGCAATTCATTATTAACATCAACTGCATTAAGATGTAATCGACGTTCAATTTCACCCTCTGCCAGGCCTTTATATTTTGCAATTCGCCTGATCATATCCTCAGCATCTTTTCCATACCAGTTCAATGTCACTATACGAGCCAGCTCTGATGCAAGGGAAACTCCACTAGCCAGTGTAAAGTTATCCTGTTTTGATAACAGGCCATCTACTGCCATTTCTGGTAAATTCCATTCGATTGCCAACTTACTTCCCAGCTCTCTCATACCGCAACCTAAAACCGTACTCGCGGCTTGTTCATAGGTTTTTTTCTTCACATAACACAATTCTTCAATTTTCAGCATAACGTCATCACCGTAACACCAGAGCATTAACTCTGTTATATTTTGCAACAGTGTTGCCAGCTGAGTTTCTTCGGTTTCCACTGCATTTCTTTGTAACGCCCAGTTTCTTGCCTGAAGAGAAGCATGACATGCCTGACCCATCACCCTGATATAACCCTGGTTGTTTCTTTCTGATAATTTCAGATCTTCAAGTGAAGGTGTTTTATCTAGAAAGTCAGTAAAGGCTGTTTGCCCCAGATGTGACAAAACATTACCCATTGTGGTTAACGGGTGTTTACCTGATGATCGTCTTTGTGTATTCACGTGACGAAAAATACGCGCACTAAAACCCGCGTCATAAACGATGGGGGCAGAATATTGAGTAATTGATAACTGCGCCTGTTTTATTAACGCCTGCACATCAGCCCTGCTACGCTGTAGTATAGGTAGTTCTTTAACAGATAAGTAAGCTAGCCATTGCGCGAGGCCATGCTGCATAATATAAATCCTGCAGGTTTGTAAATATAAATCATAATATTGACCTTCTAAATATCAATTATATGCAATCTTAGGGGAATTGGCTGATTTTTATCTTTAGATATTTATATTTGATTCACGGATTTTTACACAACTTCTGCCTATGTTAGTATTAGGCCAAACAGATAGAGATACTCATTTTTAGTGACAACTTCACTGGCAACATTAATTCGTCTGCGCGGCATTCAAAACAAGACCCGAAAACTATTTGAAGGTCTTAATGATATTCATTACAGACTTCAATATCAACACGACCTGAGCCCTGCTGGCTGGTATCTGGGGCAAGCTATCTTTTTTGAGAATTACTGGTTACATGAGGTTATCCAGGGTAATAAACAATTTACAGATGATAAGTCTTTATTTGTTGCCGACAACTGCCCAATATACCAACGTGGACCAAGATTGCCGCCCTTAAATGAGCAAATCAAGGAAATATCTGAGCAACAGGATAATAATGACCTGTTATTACTTGAAAAAACCACACCTCTTAGTGAGCACTACCTGTTCAAAGATGAGTATATAGAAAATCTCATTATCCAGAATTATACCTTAAACTATGAATCAATCTATACGGTTTTAAACCAGATCGAGCTTAAGAAGCATAACAGAAGTAGAAAGAATCAACCTTATACCCCATCCGAACAGCTCAAACCTCAGGCCCTTATTAAAAACATTTCTCACATTAAAGCAGGCCATTATTCAGTAGGCGGTGAATGGCCTTATTCTTTTGACAATGAATTACCCGCCCATCAAATTCAACTTAAAGATTTTTTTATAGCTAATACGCCGGTTAGTAATGCTCAATATCTACTCTTTATTGAAGATGGAGGATATAACAATAAAATTTTCTGGTGCGATTCTGGCTGGCAATGGCGTGAAAAAAACAACATCCAGCACCCGGAATACTGGGCCAGAAATGATCACGAGCAGTGGTACGGCATAAACCACCTCGGCCCATTTGATCTTAATAGCAATGACGCTGTATACGGCATAAGCCATTTTGAAGCCAGTGCATTTGCCAACTGGGTTGGTGCGCGCCTTCCCCATGAACATGAATGGGAGACGGCAGCTCGGCTCGAATTAATTAAAAGCACCACCGATGCATGGGAGTGGTGCTGTAACACATTGCAACCTTATCAGGGATTCAAAGCATTTCCCTATACAGATCGCAGCCAAACTGAATTTAATACCAAACGTTTTGTTTTAAAGGGAGCGAGTCACTATACTCGCCCAGAAATCAAACGTGCCTCGTTTAGAAACCATCAGCAGGCTCAGCAGAGGCATATATTCGCAGGCCTTCGGCTAGTATTTGATTAAAATAAACGTACACTTACGACTTACTGAAAACATATTAACGATTTAATTATGCATATACCCCACAGTTACATAGAAGAAAGTGTACACACAGCTCTCAATGAGGATATTG
>JAPHRB010000011.1 GCA_026197015.1 Gammaproteobacteria bacterium
TAAAAAAAGGGTAACCATCTGATTCTATTCGGCTAATTGGGTGATCATAAAGTTTATGCAAATTACTTTCGTTAAGCAGTTCCTCGCTAGTGCCCGTTAGTGTATCGCCATCACCCAGTAATAATATTAATTTGTCACAGTAACGGGCTGCGAGATTGATATCGTGCAGTGTCATTATTATCGTTTTGCCCTGTGCCCTGGTTTGCTGGCAGAGCTGATTTAATAACTGAACCTGATATTTCAAATCCAGATGACTATTGGGTTCGTCTAGTAACATGATGTCGGGATTTTGAGTAATCAATGTGGCAATGGCTACTCTCTGTCTCTCGCCACCAGATAACTGATTTATTGGTCGCTCACTCAGGTGAGAGAGTTGTACCGTGCTTAACGCCTGATGAGCGCATTCCCAGTCGCTCGGGCTTTCCCATTGCCAATGATTCAGGTGAGGATGGCGTCCAGTGATAACTGTTTGAAGAACCGTAGCCGGGAAACTATCTTCGTGATGCTGGAGTAAAACACCTAATTGCCGGGCAATTTTTTTGCGAGATAATTCAAGAATATTATTTTCTCGAATTAAAATTTCACCACTCACCGAAGCGCGTAAACCGGCTAGTGTGTGCAGCAAGGTTGTTTTCCCTTTTCCATTACGTCCGAGTATGCCCCAAACCTCACCTGCTTCACATGTGATATTCAGCTTGTGACATACGGCTGTATTACCAATACGAATATTTAAATTTGAGGTACTTAATAAACTCACGACAATTCCTGTTGCCGATAACCTCGGTTTAATAAATATAGAAATAGTGGTACACCAATGAATGCCGTGATCACGCCTGTAGGTAATTGTTGCGGAGCAATGATGGTACGAGCAATAGTGTCAGAGAGGAGTAATAAGCTGCCTCCGGCGAGCACCGATGCGGGTGCTAACCAGCGATGATCGCTACTCATTAACAGTCGAATCATATGTGGCACAATTAAACCTACAAAACCAATACTACCGGCTTTGGTAACCGCTATTGCTGTTAGAACTGAGGCGAGTAAAAACAGGCTTAATCTAATAGGTTTGAGTGATATGCCAAGTACGCTTGCCTGCATTTCACCATGTGAAAGTATGTTTAATGAGCGAGCTAACATCAAGCTAAACAATAAACCGATAATTAAAATGACAGGCATTGATGGGTCACTTAAGTGATCTGCCTGAACATAACTTAAATCACCCATAAGCCAGAACAACATTCCTTTTAGTGACTGGTCCGGACTTACAGATAAAATAAAATTAATGATTGCACCCCAGCCCGACGCAATAACTACACCGGTCAGTAAGAGTCGTGACGGGTTCCAGCTACCACGGCCATGAGCCAGACCAAAAACCAGCAAGATAGATATAAGGGCTCCAATAAATGCGCTTACGGATATCAGACTACTGACTAAACCAGCTGATATCGCAAGCATGGCGCCAACTGACGCACCGCCTGAAACACCAAGTATGTATGGGTCTGCAAGCGGGTTTCTAAGTAATACCTGCATTAACATGCCCGCTAACGATAAAAGCCCACCTGTTAGAAAAGCAACGTAAGCACGAGGCAGTCGCAATTCTAAGATAACGGTTTGTGTGATATCTGAGCCACCACCTTTTAAAACCTCCAATATATCCATATAGGATAAAGGCAGGCTACCCACTGAAAGTGCAAATAAAAAGCTAGTTATGCTTAGAATAATAAGCAGAACAAGTATGGTTAGAGGTTTAAACATTTTAAAAAATATGGTCTGTGGGTTTATTTAATGACAAAGTGATTATAAGCTTAATTAACTTAATTAACACGCAGGTTTCAGATCATGGGCAATCGACTTTCTAAAATTTATACGCGTACAGGTGATAGTGGCACTACAGGCATGGCTGATGGCAGCCGGGTAACCAAGGACAGTTTACGAATGCATGCGATTGGTGATGTTGATGAGCTTAATAGCATGCTTGGGGTGGTTATTCATAAATCACAATCCGCTGAGATTAAGGAAAACATGATTACTATACAACATGATTTGTTCAATTTAGGTGGTCAGTTGGCGATGCCTGATTATGAAATGATAAACCAGCAACGAGTTGAATGGCTGGAAGTTACCCTGGATAAAATGAATGCACAACTTGAACCGCTTAAAGAATTCATATTGCCAGGTGGTGCAGAGGAGTCCTGCTTTTGTCATATGGCGCGAACTATTTGCAGACGTGCCGAGCGGGCACTGGTTTCACTAAATTCAGAAACTGAAATTAACCAGAATTTGCTGGCTTATATTAATCGTTTATCAGACTGGTTATTTGTGGCGGGTAGAATGTTAAATAAATCTCAGTCTATTGATGAGGTTTACTGGCAATCAGAGCGCATAGTTAAACAGGCATCTGAGCCTGTTTGATTTAGCCAGATTGATCCAGACAGATTGATCCAGACAGATTGCAGGCCTTTTACGAGCCAGACTCATGACTCTGTTATTTCAGAAAACTGCTTAAAATATTTTAAATGATTACTGTAATTTTATAATTTAAAGTGAGCCGCTTTATTACAGTTATTGTTTAGAATAAAAAATTAATTATCTTAAAAAATGAATTTTAAAATGCGAATTGGAATAGATCTGGGTGGAACTAAAATTGAAGGTATTGCGCTGGACGATAAAGGCCGTGAACTCATTCGGCACAGGGTTGCTACACCAATAGGTGATTATCAGGCAACATTAAAAGCAATAGCAAATTTGGTGATTCATATAGAAACCTCTTTAGATGATACTGGCAGTATTGGAATTGGTACGCCCGGGTCTTTATCTCCTAAAACAGGTTTACTGCGAAACTCCAACTCTGTTTGTATGAATGGTAAACCTGTAAAACAGGATCTACAAAAATTACTTAAGCGTGAAATTCGTATAACTAATGATGCAAATTGTTTTGCATTATCAGAGGCCACTGACGGTGCAGCTAAAGGCGCTGAGCTTGTTTTTGGTGTGATTATTGGTACCGGAACAGGCGCGGGTATTGTTATAAATGGTAAAGTTTTAAATGGTGCAAACGCGATAGCGGGTGAATGGGGGCATAACCCGCTGCCCTGGCCAGAAAAAAGCGAGTTACCCGGCCCTGAATGTTATTGCGGAAAACACGGTTGTATAGAAACCTTTTTATCGGGGCCGGGTTTATCAGCAGACTATTTTGCTATATCAGGTGAGCAGAAGACGGCTGTTGAGATAGTTGCCCTGGCAACTACAGATTCACGGGCTGAGGATTGCCTGGGGAAGTATGAAGATAGAATGGCGCGTGGCCTGGCGTCTATTATTAATGTGCTGGACCCTGATGTCATTGTGCTTGGTGGCGGTATGTCTAATATCAGCAGGTTATATAGTCATATTCCTCAATTATTGGGAAAGTATGTATTTTCTGATGTTGTGAATACCCGTCTTGTAACACCCGAATATGGCGACTCTAGTGGCGTTAGGGGTGCTGCCTGGTTGTGGAATTAATCTGCCAAGCAGAGAGTTAGTATCAAGACATTGTAATAAAATAACGGTAAAATAACCCGATATAGACATATTACAGAGATAATCGAATGAACAATCCTTTCGCGGAACAGCTTCTTAAAGCGGGTGTTGTAAATAAGCAACAGGTGAAAAAAGCCCAGCAGGAAAAAAATAAAAATAAAAAGCAGCTGCATAATAATAAAAAAATAAAACCAGTTAATGAAGCCAAACTCAAAGCTGATAAAGCGGCTGAAGAAAAAGCCGCGCGGGATCGTGAATTAAATAAGCGAAAACAGGATCAGGCAAGAGGCAAAGCGCTCTCAGCAGAAATCAATCAGCTTATTACGGAAAATAAACTTAACCGTGATGAAGCTTGCGATATTTCATATAATTTTGAACATCAAAATAAAGTTAAGAAAATTTATATCAATGCTGAAATGAAACAGCAGTTAGTTAAAGGCAAATTAGGTATTGCTCGAATTGAGGGTATATATGAGCTTGTGCCTTTAGACATAGCAGAAAAAATTAAACAACGTAATGAAAAACGAGTGGTTATTTTTGAAGAAGATATCAAAGATGAAAATGACCCTTATGCAGATTTTGAAGTTCCAGACGACCTTGTCTGGTAGTTTTTTTGCCCGTTGAGCAGCGGTAAGTTATCTGCGGATAAATCGTCATATTCCAAACAAATATAGTCGAAAACTAACTATTATTGAAAATAACATGAACGATACGGTGAAAATGGGCAAACCTCTTGTAGAGCAATATCGCACTGTAAGGCAGGCTTCTCTTGATCTTTGCCAGTCAATGCAAATTGAAGACTTCGGTTTACAGGCAATGCCTGAAGTCAGCCCACCTAAGTGGCATCTAGCCCATACCAGCTGGTTTTTCGAAACGTTTATTCTCAAGGTTTACGTTGCTGGATATCAATCATTTCACCCGTTATATGAAGTGCTTTTTAACAGTTACTACAACGGCATCGGCGAGCAATATCCGAGATCACAGCGCGGTTTTTTATCACGCCCGACGGTAAAAGAAGTAATGAGTTATCGACAATATATTGATGAAACCATGCAATCGCTATTGTGTAATGTTGAACATCCAGAATTTGAGGAAATATGTCAGCGCTGTAATTTAGGCTTGAACCACGAACAACAGCATCAGGAATTGATGTGCACTGACATCAAGTACAGTTTGTCATTTAACCCACTGTATCCCGCTTTATTCTCCGCACCTGAAAACAAAAGATGCACTAACCGACCACTGACATTTGCCGGGTTTGATGCAGATGATGTGCTGACAGGTTATGTTGGGCAGGGTTTTCATTTCGACAACGAAAGACCTGCGCATAAATATCATTTACAACCATATAAATTAGCCGATCGTGTTATCAACAATGCAGAATATCTGGCGTTCATTGAAGATGGAGGTTATTCACGCGCGGAGTTATGGCTAGCTGATGGCTGGATGTGGAAACAGCTAAATAAAATTACGCGGCCGTGTTATTGGCGGCAGCAGGATAATGAGTGGTTTGAATATACACTCTATGGTTTACAGCCGCTTAATACTGAATTACCGCTGTGCCATATAAATTTTTATGAAGCGGATGCATTTGCACGCTGGTCTGAAAAACGTTTACCCACTGAGCATGAATGGGAAGCGGCATGTAGAAAATTGTCACAAAAACCGGATAATGAATCGATTAAGTTGCATCCACAATGCGCCAATAGTAACGATAAAAAGTTACAGATGTTTGGCAGCGTCTGGCAATGGACGCAATCAAATTATTCAGCTTATCCAGGTTATCAAGCGGATAAGGGAGCGATTGGAGAATACAATGGGAAGTTTATGTGTAACCAGATGGTGCTTCGAGGCAGCTCCTGTGTTACTCCACCCGGACATGCTCGAATTACTTATCGAAATTTTTTCTATGCCAAAGACCGCTGGCAGTTTAGTGGAATAAGACTCGCAGATAACATCTAAACGAATAAGGAGTAAATGTATGTTTGCATCAGAAAAAATCAAGGCGAATCAATGGGTAGTCAACGAGCCTGACCCCTTGATTATGACCCCTTGATTACTACAATAGGTGGCGTGGTTTCACCTGCAGAAGCATTAATGGTTATTGTGCCAGAAGACGATACCCTCGAAGTCGAAGCCTATCTGGAAAATAAAGATATAGGTTTTGTAGAAGAAAACCAGACCGCTGAAATAAAAATTGATGCGTTTCCATTTACAAAATATGGCGTAATAGATGGTGAAGTGTTGTCTATTACAAATGATGCAATAGAGCATGAACAACTCGGTCTGGTGTTTGCAATGCGCACCAGCATGAAAAAGTCTGATATTAATATTAATGGTAAGACAGTTAATTTATCACCGGGCATGAGCGTGATGGTTGAAGTTAAAACCGGTAAGCGAAAGGTGATTGAATATTTGGCTAAACCGGTTGAGATTATGACTTCTAGTTCGATGAGGGAGAGGTAATGAAAAATGCACCTCCAAGTCTTGATGAAAATTATAAGAAAATAAAAAAACAAAACTAAAAGAATGCTGAAGGATTAATGATAATAATGATAACTAAAAAAATATTGTATTTAATTAAATTATATTTTTTATCCGCGTTTTCAGTTGGGTTATTGGCTTGTTCTGAAACAGTTGAATATGAAATTAAAGATTCGGGTATGCAGGCTAATAATGGTTCGATTGATGGGTCAATTGCCTGGTTGGATAACAATAGGATTATTTTTATAGATCGAGTGAATAAAGATAAAAAAATATTTGTATGGGATGTGAATAATAATAATATTACGAAATATTCTGACTCTATACATAGTGATATCTGTTATGCAGATGGATATATAACTTATAGGTCAAGAGTAGAAGGTGATTTGATTTATTATAAAAAAGGCTTATTCCCCAATGAAAAAGAATATTTAGTTCAAGATGACTGGAATGAATTGGTGATGGATAAATATAGTTGTATGTGGAGAAAAAAACCGCTAGGGGTTGAGGGTTATCATATTCGATATTTAAAAGAGAATCACGGGTATCTTAATTACGGAAAAAAGAAAACGGGGGAGTATTATAAGCCAACCACTTATGTAAAAAGTAATAAAGAAGAAATGATCTTGCCGACAACAACCATAGTATGGAAGTCTACTAAAGGTTATTTTCCGTTTAAAGATGCCTATTTCTTTTGGGGCGCAGCTACTGTTGGTTTGAATTGGGATTATGGTCATTGTAAAAATGCCTGGTGGATGCACTCCAATGGAAAAGTCGAGGCTACCTGTTTAGAAGCGTTTAGTGAAATTAAATCTGCAGGTGTAGATGTGATGCCTGTTCTTAATGGTTATTTATATGCTTACGTTAAAGGCATAAGAAAATCTGGTGCTAAAAAGTCTGGAATGTTTTTTGTGTCACATGATGGTGAAATAAAAGAAAAGTTAATTACGGGATTTGTCAATATGTTTTCTATTTCTCCTAATGGCTGTAAAGTCGCTTTTACTCATACACAATCAAATTTTAAGAATAGAACATTGAAATCTACAAATTTATGTAATTATAATGGAGATATAAAATGACAATAAACGCAACTTCAACCCTCAGAACACTATTAGGACACCAACACTATTAGGACACCCATCTTAACGAGTACTAATAGGACACCCAGGTTAAGAAACCACCAAAAACAGAGATTAGGTGTGTTATATGCAAATTCTTATCGTGGGTGTCCTGATAAATACTGATAAATACCACAAAGCCGCCATAAGCACTTCTATTATTTACCTTCTTTAAAGCAGACAATTACCCAAAATTTGCACCAAATCCTGTTCTTTGTGTAATGAACTGGCCGGTCAGTGCTTGCTGTTATTGATAATGAGACAACAATCGAGCAATGTGACATAGAAACAATAACTTACATCAATATATTAAATGCTACCGATAGTTGACATATGGACCATGGGGCAACTATCAGTAGCAAACACTAGTAGGACACCCATCTTAAGAAAGTCATAAATATATTTATTTTGTTTTTCACGTAGTTTCAAATAATGAAATTAATTCTAAGTTTTATGAAATAAA